>DATDPY010000168.1:0-11231 GCA_035292565.1 Cyclobacteriaceae bacterium
ATAACGCACCTTGTGAAAATGTTTGCCCTGTGTCTGCTACTATGCATAGCGATGACGGACTTAATCATATGACCTATAATCGTTGCATTGGAACAAGATATTGCATGAATAATTGTCCTTATAAAGTAAGGAGATTTAATTGGTATGCATATCACAAGAATAAACAATTTGATTTTTACATGAATTCGGATTATGGCAGAATGGTACTTAATCCGGATGTTACGGTTAGATCCAGAGGAGTCGTGGAGAAATGTTCTCTATGCATACAAAGAATTCAGGAAGCCAAATTCAATGCCAAACTTGAAAATCGTTTATTGGCAGATGATGATGTCAAGCCAGCCTGCCTGCAATCATGTCCGGCAGATGCAATCGTGTTTGGAAATCGAAACAATAAAGAAAGCGAAATATCAAAAAAATTCCAAGATAACAGAAACTACCACCTGCTGGAAGAAATTCATTCTTTACCATCGGTTGGATACCTGGTAAAAGTCCGAAACCGGAGAGGCAAAGAGATTTAAAATGATCGATTTTTAAATCATATTATGAATATTTAAAATGTATAATGTAGACATCAGGGATCCTTTAATTACGGGGAACAAGACCATTCATCAGGTTACCGAAGAAATATATGAACCTTCACAGAAAAGACCTAAATTATGGTGGTATGTTGCTTTCGTGATAAGCCTTTGTGCTTTAGGTTTTGGAAATTGGGCATTATACATTACGATTTCAAAAGGAATTGGGACCTGGGGATTAAATAATTCTATCCCATGGGGTTGGAGTATAATCAACTTTGTCTGGTGGATAGGTATCGGACATGCGGGTACGGCTTTTTCAATTTTTTTATTGATTTTAAGACAAAACTGGAGAACGTCAATAAACCGCGCGGCTGAAGCAATGACAGTTGCGGCAGTTATGTGTGCATCATTATTTCCTCTTTTTCATCTTGGTCGATTAGGTTTTTTCTTTTATATGATGGCCTATCCAAATACACGGGGACCCTTATGGGTAAATTTTAATTCTCCATTATTTTGGGATTATGTGGCGATAATAACATACTTAATATCTTCAACATTATTCTGGTACCTGGGAATGGTCCCTGATTTGGCCACTTTCCGCGATAAGGCGAAATCAAAAATTAAAAAAGCTTTATATGGATTTTTTTGCTTCGGATGGGTAGGGTCTTCCAGGGAATGGCTGAGGTTGGAATCCTTACATTGGGTAATGGGGGGATTGATCGCGGCGTTGGTTGTATCCGTGCATTCAATAGTTGCCATGGACTTCGCTACTTCAATTTTGCCCGGATGGCATACGACAATTTTCCCGCCGTATTTTGTTGTAGGTGCAATTTTTTCCGGCTTTGCAATGGTATTGACCTTAATGATATTAATCAGAAAAATTTACAAATTAAAAGATTATATTACCGATTCACATCTTAACGCAATCTGTAAAATTCTTGTTTTCGTCAGCTTAATCATGGCGACTGCCTATGCAACTGAATTATTTATTGCATGGTATTCTGATAACGAATATGAAATATTCACTTTTTTCCATAATAGAGTAACCGGGGAATATAACAATGAATTCTGGATTATGCTGATAAACAATGCGATGATACCTCAACTTTTTTGGTTGGAAAAGATCAGGAAAAATTTGACGATTGTTTTTATCATTTCAATATTAATTAACGTCGGAATGTGGTTTGAGCGATATGTTATTGTTATCACCTCTCTTTCAAAAGATATGCTTCCATCAAATTGGGCCGAGTATTCTCCATCCATGATTGAAATAGGCTTATTTATCGGAACAATTGGATTTTTCGTTATATGTATTTTATTGTTTTTCAGATATATTCCGATGATAGCTATACACGAGGTTAAAGGTGTATTGAAATTGACCAAGATATAAGAATGGTTTTAACCATGTAATCCATGAATAAGTCGATAATTGGAATTTATGATAATGAGAATTTGCTTATTTCAGTATTAAATGAAATGGATAAAGAAAATATTTCAATAGAAGAAGTTTATTCTCCATACCCTATTCATGAGGTTTTTAAAATTTTGAAGAGAAAAACAAAATTGCCCTATGCTACATTCACTTATGCCTTAATTGGCCTGGCAATATCATATTCGTTTTTATATTGGGCTTCGGTCAAAAGCTATCCTTTAATTTATGGAGGGAAACCCCTTCATTCAATTCCTTCCTTTATCATCATCTGTTTTGTCAGTATGATAAGTATATCTATGCTATTGAGCGTACTTACGTTTTTGGCAAGAACTAAATTATATCCCGGGAAAAGGCCAATGATTCATGACTTAAAAATAACGGATGATGCCTTTGTAATGATTATTCCGAAAAAACCTGAAATGTCAGAGAATGATCTGATTAAAATTAACTCCTTATTGAAAGCCAGTGGAGCTATCAAAATAATTGAAAAGTAATTGTTTATGAGTACAAATACTTTTTTCAATATAACGGTATTTATAAGCATGAATACAATCATCAAGCCTATTTAAAGGATATGAAATTCATTATCACATATATTGATTTTTATGTATTGGTTATTATGGCCCTGGCCCTAGATTCATGTGAATCCGATAGAAATAAAAGGGGATATAATTATTTGCCGGATATGACGCATTCATTGGCCTATGAGACTTATGCTCCTAACCCAATATTTGAAGATGGCAAAACAGCACAATCCCCTGTCGAAGGCACCATTCCCCGACATATTATTCCATATCAATATCCGAATACATCAGAAGGCTTGAAACTGGCAGGATTAGAACTCAGGAATCCCGTTGAATCAAGCATGGAAAACCTGTTGCGTGGTAAGAATGTCTATAATATATTCTGTGCCAATTGTCATGGATTTAACGGTAAAGGGGATGGTAATCTTTATGCCAGCGGCAAATATCCATCAGAACCCCCGTCACTTATCTCGACAAATATGATAAATAAACCTGATGGAGAATTTTATCATATCATAACTTCAGGTTCGGCTATAATGGGGTCTTTCGCTTCAATAATAAAACCTGAAGACAGGTGGAAAATCATTTTATACCTAAAAGAGGAATTATCGAAAGGCGATGTTAATCAAACTTACTAATGGAACAACAATTTTCTATTTCAGTATGGTTAAAATTTATAATAGTTATTCTGATCATTATCGGCATTACGACTATCGGATTGGGATTTTATTACGAATCTGACAGGACCTGGGCTAATTTTTTATTAAATAATTATTTATTTCTATCACTTGCCATTGGAGCTACGTTTTTCCTGGCCTTACAATACATTACTCAGTCAGGTTGGTCAGCTTTATTCATAAGAATTCCACATGCAATAGGAATGTACATTCCTGTTGCTGCAATTCTGATATTAATATTGATTTTTGGTATGCACTCAATATATGATTGGTCGATTCCCGAAATACGGGTCACTGACCCCGTAATTAAACATAAATCCCCCTATTTGAATATTCCTTTTTTCTTTATAAGACTTGTAATATTTTTTTTATTATGGATAATTCTGACACGATTGCTAAGAAGAACTTCGCTGAAGGAGGATCATGAAGCCGGATTAAAATATTTTATAAAAAGTGAATTTTATTCTAAGATATACATATTTATTATTGCAATTACCTTTTCAATTGCAACTTTCGATCTAATTATGTCGATCGATGTACATTGGTACAGTACAATTTTTGCGGCTAAAAATTTTGTATCAGGCCTTAATCATTCGGTAGCCATTATTACTTTAATCGTAATATTTCTTAATAGTAAAGGTTGTCTTAATAACCTTAACAAAAACCATTTGCATGACTTCTCAAGATACATATTTATATTAAGCACAATATGGGCTTATCTTTGGTTTGTGGAATATTTAATTATCTGGTTTACAAATATTCCGGAGGAGACAATTTATTATGTAGTGCGTACCGGTGAGGAATGGAAAGTATTTTTTTTCCTGAATATTTTTTTAAATTGGGTGATCCCGTTTATCGCTCTTTTTTCCAATAAGCTTGATAATAAAAAACCGATCATTCTCATTGTGTGCGTGGTGATGATTATAGGGCAATGGATTGATCTTTATCTTCAAATAATGCCGGGAACAACAGGAAAATATTATACCGGAATAATCGAAATAGGGACATTTGCCGGATTTGCAGGAGTATTTATCTTAACAATTGCGATCACGTTGACTAAAATCCCCCTTATCCCGCAAAACCACCCTTTTTTGTTAGAAAGTATTCATCATCAATCTTAAAGGAACGGATGATATAACGTACGTATCAAGCATGGCTTTAAATATTATAACAGATCAGTTCTTCATTTGAATTGCGGCAGGATTAAGCTAATCCTAATACCCCTTATAAAAAATCTGATATTCACTTAGCGCGATCCTTTTATCATTTATTTTTCGCTGCTTTTCAAAGAATCATTTGTAGGATTTTGGCGGCTCTTTTCCTGTGAAAATTGTTTCTTGTTGAACTCTTCGGATTTACCTCTTGGAATGGAAAGGGAAGCCCATCCGACATTGCAGACCATTTTTCCAATAAAAACGATCTGTCCAATATGATAAGGATAATGGGCAAGCTGACGGTTAATGGCTTCCACAACAGTATGTCTTTGGTTACGGATATAAATCTCCTTGAGAAGGTCTGCATGGGTCAATGAATCAATCGCTTTAAACAGGCAATCCCAACCCTCATTCCATTTTATCATAAGCTCTTCCCTGGTTTTGATGTCGTTCACAAACTCGGAATCCCTGTCACGCCATTCCTTTTCCCCGTCTGTGGTCAGAAAGTCTGTCCACCTTGATAGCGAATTGCCCCAGAGATGTTTTACAATGATGGCTATGCTGTTACTTTCTCCATTGTATTGCCAAAATAATGCTTCATCAGGGACCTGGGCAAAAGTTTTTTCCGCAATCAATTTATAATAGGCGAATAGCTTTCTTATGCTTTCAAGATAATTGCCCGACATTATACATTAAGGTTTAAATAATAAATATGGTCAATATCATCATCAGTCATTATTTTATTTTAAAAACGTATGCGAACTCACAGGGAGGCATATCCGGGAACCATACGGTTAATCCGGAAAGATCACGTTCCCACTTGATTTTACTTTCACTTCCCAGCATTTTTATGGATCTTATTTTCCCCGGTAAATGTTCTGATTGTGTATTCAGTGTCTTAATGAGGACCGTTCCGTTTTCGGGCCAGCCCAGCACGATGGCATAGAGTACATCGTCACGAGTCGTAAATCGTATATCGCCGGATGTGAATGGCTTCGTGTTCTGGTTGAATTCACCTTCCCTTACCGGGGTAATGCCTTCGCCGAAAATTGTCCACGGGCGGGTTTCATAGATGGCCTCCCCGTTGATCTGAAGCCAGCGGCCTATGCCTTCGAGGATCGAGCGTTCATGGTCAGGAAGGGTCCCGTCGGGACGCAGGCCAACGTTGAGCATCATGTTTCCGTTCTTCGATACAATATCGCAGAGGTTATGAACGATAACCGTGTCGGAAAGCTCGGCCATCCCTGACCCGTTATAAAACCATGTTCCGGGAATGGAGGTGTCGGTCTGCCAGGGTTTTTCCCGGATATGGTTAACGGTGCCTTTTTCAACATCCATTACCACGGCATTCTGATCATAAACGGAACCCGGACCCCATGATTTGACCGTTACGACTGCCTCCGGTTTGCCAAGATGCCATTCCCTGTTCGCATTATAGAAATGAGATACAATTTCGAGCCCATATTTTTCATGGACAGGCCTTCCATTTTCTCCTTTCAAACTATTCGTCCCGACCAGGGGAATGGGCCCGTCGAAATAAATCAGGTCAGGGCGGTAATTGTCGATCAGTTGCATCGTCCGGAGGAACCACCTGGCCAGGTAGGCGCTGTCGGCCGGTTCCGATGGTTTATGAGGTCGGTTATAAAGATCGCGGGGATCGTATCCTTCCCACCACTTGCCACGGCCGTCATTTTTAGTGAGGTTTCCGTCGTAGGGAACGCCTTTTAAAGATCCTGTGGAATCTGATCCATAGGAAGCAGAGAACCACGTCCAGGACCTGTCGTTGTGAGATGTCACTCCGAATTTCAGCCCGTACTTCAGTACTGCCTGCCTCCATTCCCCGACGATATCCCGTCCGGGCCCCATATTTACGGAATTCCAAGGCTGGTAAGAGGAATTGTAACAATCGAAATTATCGTGATGAACAGCAACGCAGGCGATATATCGTGCGCCCACATTTTTATAAAACGACACAAGTTCATCGGGATCCCATTTCTCCGCTTTCCAGAGAGGGATGATATCCTTGTATCCGAATTCCGACGGATGGCCGGATTGCCTGAGGTGAAGGGCATAGTCATTCCCCCATTCGGTGTTATTCTGCATATACATATGGCGTCCGTACCATCCGCCATGGCCGGGCACAACGGTCATGGGCCCCCAGTGCATGTAGATCCCAAACTTGGCATTGCGGAACCATTCGGGCGCTTCATACCGGCTTAATGATTCCCACGTGGGCTGGAATTTTGTTTTTGTCGGGGTGGTGCATCCGCCTGACAGGTTTAAGGCAATTATTATGAAAAGTAATTTCCCGTAGAATTTTATTTTCATATGGATATAACCTGATAAATGTAACAAAATTCTGATCATTTACAGTGATATCCAGCGGCAAGAAAATTATAATCGGGCATCACAGCTCCTGGTTCACAATTTCCCAATAAGTTGAGAATCCGGTTGTCTCTCTCACCCTCGTCTCCCGACGAGGGTGTGTGAGAAAGGTGTTTCCAAACGCCTGGAAAAATCTATTAAAAAAACATTTAATAATTATTAATATAATATGATACGTCAGAGGCGCATTTCTCAGGAGATCCAATCTCCACTTCGCTCAGACGAGGCAGGGCAGAGTTTCTGGAGAAATAATTGCCAACTACTATTCAGCCGGTTTTAGCGCATTGCTTATTAATAGCCGGTCCAAGTATTGATAGGTAAAATTAACCTTATCGGCGTTGTCGAATCCGAACACCATGTGGATGTTCATATTGATCGTTTTACCGTTTTTATAGGTAACCGCATAATCCGCCCAACTGAAAACATACACACCGGGCCTGACATTTTTAGGCGGTTCATTTGCATTGATGGCCAACCAGATTTCATTCGTAAAAGATATTGTATCAATAACCGAACTTCTTCTTTCTTTCCAATACTCATGGATAGCCTGCCGCCCAATCAGACTGTCGCCATAATTCCAGCGAAAATCTGCATCGTCTGAATACGATTGTATGAAGCCATCAACATTGCCCTGACACAATGCCGTGAGCGCACTTTTTGAAATCTCAATATATTTAGGGTCCGCAATTTCAACAGGAGGTTTTTCGGTGTTTTGGGACTCATGATTCGAATGATTGCATGCGAATAACGCTCCGCAAGACAGGAGGATAAGGATATTTTTCATGGTGTTTGGTTTTGTTGAACGGGAAAGGTATGGTATTAATCCGGATAAATTGCATTAGCTGATACAAAAAGCGGAGTTATTTAGTAACCAATGAATGTGACGTGTCAGAGACGCATTTCTCAGATGGAAATTCGTAAGTTTCAGAATGAATTTCCGGCTAATCGGATTCGGAATAGCGTATTTATTAATTATTATAACCTTCCCTGCAGGCTGGCCCCTCACTAAACTGATCCGCCCGCCTCCGTTACACTATGGCGGGCAAGCAGGATCAGTTTTTAACCTGCCTGCCGGGCTTAGGTCTGCGCATGGCAGGCAGGCGCTCGGTCCTATCTCCGCTTCGCTCGGACGAGGGCGAGGAAGAGTCAACCGTGGATATGCTCTGCATAAATTTCATCCTACTTGTAATGGGGGACCCCGGGTCTCGCACTGGACGTTCCGCACATCCTGCCCGGGGATAACGTCATTATATATATTTTTCGATTCACTTAGAGACTCAAAGAATCACAGCCCCGGCGTAAACCCTCCATCCACCGGAAGGTTGATGCCGTTGATATACGAAGCCTTATCGGAAGCCAGAAAGGTAACCGCCCAGCCGGCTTCTTTGGGATCGGCAAGACGACGGGCGGGAATCGTGGCCAATGCCTGTTTCGTATAGGATTCCAAAGTGATCCCGGCATCTTTGGACCGTTTTTCGAAAATCGACTTCAGGCGGGTTGTATCGATATTGCCGGGAAGTATGTTATTCACGGTGATGCCGAAAGGCGCCAGCTCGACTGACAGGGTCTTGGCCCAATTTGCCACAGCGCCACGGATGGTGTTGGAAACGCCCAGGCCCTGGATGGGCGCTTTCACGGATGTGGAAATAATATTAATCAATCTTCCATACCCGGCTTTTTTCATTCCGGGGACCACGGCTTGCGCGATGTGCTGGTAGGAGATGAGGTGGGCATTGAAACCTTTCAGGAAATCCGCGGGATCGGCATCGATGGCCGTGCCGGGAGCCGGGCCGCCGGTATTGTTGACCACGATGTGGATTATTTTTCCACTCCCGATTATATTATGAATTTGTTCCTTCACCTTTTCGGGATCGAGAAAGTCGGCGACAAGGTATTGATGGGACTGTCCTCGTGAAGTCGACAATTCATTTACAACCTGTTTTATCTTTTCCTCATTACGGGCGAAGAGGATGACGGAGGCGCCGGATTCGGCGAGTTGTAAAGCCGAGGCCTTACCGATGCCCTGTGTGCTGCCGCAAACGAGGGCAAGTTTATCTTTGAGATCGATTAACATACAATTGCTTTAGTAAATTTCTGACAACCTGCTAAAATCTGTGTGATTCCTGTGAATGACATATTATAAAAGTTTAATCAAATTAAGTTAATAGCTGTATAAAATGGCGGCACAAAAACTGATGTTGTACAAAAACTGTGTATTATACATCCCCCTGCACCCCCTTCGGGAAGTGGGACATTAGGTGTTTTTGTTCAACATCAGTTTAAAGATATTTTTCCAACAGCGTTTTGGTTTTACGGACGCCTTCATCTTCAGGCTGAGTGATGCCTTCGTATTCGATGCCGATGTAACCTTTGAACCCTGAGACTTTTACGATACCGATCAGCCGTTGGTAATCAAGGAGAGGCTGGCCACCTTCGGCATCAAAGTCATAGGTCTTTGCGCTGACGCCTTTGGCATAGGGGAGGAGTTCCTCGATTCCTTTGTAAGGGTCATAAATGTTGTCGCAGCCCTCCTGTATGGTTCCCCAGGGATGGGAGAGGCAGAAATTCCCGAAATCGGGGAGCGTGCCAACATTATCGAGGGCGACCTGTTTCATAACGGCCACCACCCATGATGCATCGGAGGTGACGCTTCCATGGTTTTCCACGACAACGTTGATGCCCATGGGCATTGCGAATTCTCCCAGGCGCCTTAGGGAATCCGCCGAGGCTGACTTCCTCTCATCCGACGTGCCTTCTCCGTGAAGGTTCACCCTGACGGTCAGGCAGCCCAGGTATTTTGCCGCATCGATCCATTTTTTATGGTCCTCTACTGCAATCAGCCTTTCAGCTTCATTAGCAGATGATAATGGTCCTTCCTCGTCGACCATCAACAGGTGGTTCACGACGCCGGCGTCCTGGCTTCTTTTCAGCAGTTCAGCGAGGTAGATGGAGTTTTTCGCCGCGGACTTGTAATCCATCGATTTGCCCCCGAAAAATCCATTCACATATTCCACCGCTTCGATCCCATATTCTTTTTTGGCTAATTCGGGAAAATCCAGATGATCCAGCTTTCCTGACTCCAGCGCTCGGTGAAATGACCATTCAGCCAGGGAGATTTCAAGTGCTGGTTTATCGTCCAGGTTGCGGCGGCAAGAAGCCGCCAGCACCAGGGTCCCGGCGCCCAGCAGGGATTTCCTGATAAAAGTTCTGCGTGTGAGCATGATTTTATTAAACGTTTTAATGAATCGTCACGATCGGATTAATACGACTTCCAGAAGCATATTTGCCTGATTTTCAAAAAATTAACAATCAAAATTAGGAATTCCAGGTTGTTCTAAAATACTTCCGGAAAATTTTAATTGCATAATAATCGAAATAATTTTTTAAATTTAACCTGACTAATTAAGGTACACTTCAATTGTTTCCTGTTTCCGGTTGGTGAAGGAGAACCGGATGAGCGATCGACCAGTCAGAGGGGTAGAGGAAACAGCATCTTTCGGGTTTATATTATTTGATGACCGCGAAATCACGGTCCTGTGAACGCTGGCGAAGAAAAGAAGATTCAAAAATAATTAACAATTAAAACGCAGTACTGGCGCACAGTAAGGAATAAAACTATGACAAGGCATGAAATTGCAGAACGGGTAATTAAAACCACCGCCCGTGAACTTAAGGTAAACCCATCGGTGATAAAGGAAACCGATCAATTTTCCGCCGATCTCGGCGCTGATTCACTAAAATCCATAGAATTGGTTGCGGCCTTCGAGGAAGAATTCGGACTGAATGTTGTTGAAGAAGAAGCCCTTGCTGTTCAATCCGTAGGGAGCGCAATCGATTATTTTCACGGGATTATTAACAGATAATTAAAACCTGAGCCATGAGAAAGTACGAATTACAGGATGTAGCCCAGCCGAACCTGATCGAAGATATTTTTCCTTATTCTCTTCCTCCTATGATCAAATTCGAGGGCAAGATCCAGGAAAAAATCGATGGAAAGATTGTGGAATTTGACCCAAATGAGGTCAAAACGCGGGATATTCATATTACAGATACCACATTTCGCGACGGTCAACAGGCCAGGCCTCCGTACAAGAAGGAGCATATGGTGAAGCTTTTCGAGATGCTGTCGCGCCTCGGCGGTCCGAACGGTGTGATCCGGCAATCGGAGTTTTTCCTGTACACGAAAAATGACCGCGATACCATTGATGAGTGCCGGAAGCTTGGTGTTAAATATCCCGAGATTACCGGGTGGATCCGGGCCAATAAAGGGGATTTCCGCCTGGTGAAGGAAATGGGATTGAAGGAAACCGGCATGCTTACCTCTTCCTCGGATTACCATATCTTCCACAAGCAGAACCAGACCCGGAAACAGGCTATGGATCAATATGTGGAAGTTGTGGAAGCTGCCCTGGAAGCCGGCGTAAGACCACGTTGTCACCTTGAAGATATTACCAGGGCTGACCTGCCCGGTTTTGTATACCCGTTCGTCCAGAGGCTGGAACGGTTGACCGAGAATCAGCCCCAAAACATGAAGGTGAAGA
>DATDPY010000169.1:0-4666 GCA_035292565.1 Cyclobacteriaceae bacterium
CCTTGCCAAATGGTATGCAAGGGAGCATGTAATACTTTGCCTGCTGCCTGCTTTCCTGATTGCGGGGGTCATCTCGGTGTTTGTCGGCCAGGCATCGGTACTGAAATATTTCGGCGCCCAGGCAAAAAAATGGGTTGCATATTCCGTTGCGGCAGTGTCGGGTTCCATCCTGGCGGTTTGTTCGTGCACCGTTTTACCCCTTTTCTCCAGTATACATAAAAGAGGAGCGGGGCTTGGACCGGCGATAGCATTTTTATATTCAGGCCCTGCCATCAATATACTGGCCATTATTCTTACATGGAGAATTCTCGGATTTGAAATGGGCCTTGCAAGGACCATCGGTGCTGTTGGGTTCAGTGTGATTATCGGATCCATCATGGCATTTATTTACCGGAAAGAAGAAAAAATAAAAAAACAAGAACAGATGAATATCGTGCCGCCGCCGGAAAAACGCCCGGTGTGGCAGACCTCTTTTCATTTCTTTACCCTGGTGCTGATCCTGGTTTTTGCCAACTGGGGTAAACCCGGATCAGGCGATGACGCAAGCCTCTGGTATTATTTATGGGCTTATAAATGGTTTATCACGGGGGCCTTTGGATTGGTACTGATTTATTCCATGATCTTTATTCTAAAATTGAAGAGCTGGCAGGTTTTGACCGGGATGGCGATAACGGCCCTTAGCGCTTTATTATCGAAGAACCCAATGATAGGTATGGCGGCGGGGATCATAACGGTATCGGTTGTTGCTTTACTGGATAAAACCGAAGGCTCGGAAAACCGGGAATGGATACTTTCAACCTGGGATTTTGCGAAACAAATTCTGCCATTGCTGGCCATTGGCATTGTGACCGCGGGCTTTTTGTTGGGCTCGACCCATGACAGGACAGCCATTGCCGGTGTAGTTCCCAACCAATGGGTGACCTGGGTGGTGGGCGGCAATTCGTTGTTTTCGAACCTCTTTGCCTCGATTGTCGGGGCATTCATGTATTTCGCAACGTTGACGGAGGTACCAATTGTACAGGGATTGTTGGCTTCAGGAATGGGCAAGGGGCCGGCACTGGCGCTTCTGTTGGCAGGGCCGTCGCTGTCGCTGCCCAGCATGTTGGTGATCAGTCGGGTGATGGGGACTCAAAAGACCATGGTGTACGTAATCCTGGTGGTGATCATGGCGACGATTACGGGATTGGTATTTGGGGCATTGTAAGGTGGTAGGAATTGGGTTTATAAATTAATTTTCACAGCTATAACCACTTTCCCTTTATGGATTCCTTCTCCAAATCACCTGAAAGCTTCACGCACCTCGGCTAACATGTAGGGGCCATCGATCACTGGTTTGAGCTTGCAGGCTATGCAAAGTTCATTCATAGCAGAAACCTCTTACCGTTTTTGTAAGTTACTTTCTTTTTTATTTGTCTGTAAATTTTCGCCGGTTTGAAAGTTTATCCAGCGTCTTTGCTATTCGTTCGACCTTTTTATCCTCTGTCTTTGCCGAATAAATCCAGTCGATAAATGCTTTTTGTTCACCATCCGAATATCTTAAAAAGGTTTTATAGGCTTCCGGTTCGTCTTTGAGGCATAATAACAATTCTTCCGGTATTTCTGTCGGGGAATTATCAGCGTACAAGACTATGTGTACAAAGTCGCCTTCTTCTTTTCCGATTTTTTTCCTGATCTCTGCCCTGACCGGCAAAAAAAGATGTCCGTCGCCCATCGGCATGAGCCGGTAGTTATTAAAATTAAAGCCGTCGATTGAACCTTTGACTTTTACCCAACCGAAGTGCGCATGTTTATCCTGCATAACTTCCGGAATGGTAGCATAGGTCCAACCCCCTTTTCCGGGAATTTTTTTGAGGAGGTATTTTTTATTGACCAGGGGTTTTGCCGTTTCCTTAGCCATCTGATTAAAGAAAATTTTATACCATTAATGCCGGGGGTGAGATTAACGAATAGGTTCCATTTACTGAATTGCGGACAAAACACTTATTGGTGATCTTTTTTGGATACTGCCCATGCATTTCCGAATATCACCCCGAACCCAGCGGCGATCAGACAAAAACCAATAAAATTGGATGATTGAGTTTGAATGAGTTCCCCGATTATAATTCCTGATCCACTGAATAGTAATAAGTATGCGATTAAATGAGATATTGTCAGTGGTTTTATTAGACTTAATTTATCATTCCAAATTGGTTTCTGAATGATATATTGACCCATTGCGTAGTCCATCTGTGCAATATAAGGATAGCACATACCCCCTATAAAGCATACCACTATGGCGATCAATGAGGCGATAAAAGATTTTGGGCCGCCAATGGGGAAAAATATGGCTAAAGTAAAAAAGGCGAGGAGGAGGGTGATTTTTAGGGAGGCGGGTTTCATGGGTTAAATGGTTGGATTCTCTTACACTTATTATTTCAATAACATATTAAATCAAATTTATTAAGAAAGAAGCGCAGATTTTTTCAACCTGTATTTACAATTGAATATAACATATAAATAGGAAGGATCAAAATGGAAATAAATATTACACGCGATGGGGGACCCCGGATCACCGCACTTGCATTCCCACAAGGCAAGTTCGGGGATGACGTCATTTTTACTATTTATTAATCAAAAAGAGATTGTATCAAAAAATATTCTCCCTTGAAAGACTATTTCTAAAAAGAACGATATCTCCGGTTTCCAATGAGCATTGTGCGCCTGCCGGAATACGCGCCTGCCTGCCATCGCACAGGCATAAGGGCGGCAGGCAGGGATCTCGCGCGTGCCGCTCCCTGCAATATCCGGCCCGAGGATAAAGTCTTTAAATGATATATCAATAATTGAGGTGATTATTTCAAAAATTGTTATTTTTTATGACGTATATTTACGTCATATTTATTTATTGTCATGACGAAGGTTGAATTATTTGAAACGGATTTGCAGAGTACAGCCGTAATTTTCAAATCTCTGGGTCACCCCGCCCGGCTGGCGATCCTGAAATACCTGGCCGAGACAAGGACCTGCATCTCAGGCGATATATCCAATGAACTGCCGTTGAGCCGGACAACGGTAAATCAACATTTGCAGGAGTTAAAAGATATCGGGCTTATTAAAGGAGAGATCAGTGGAGTAAGGGTGAAATACTGCCTGAATCATCAACGAATCGAATCAGTGAAAAAAATTATTACCAGGTTTCTTGAAAATATCCGCGTCGACAATCCGATTCAAAATTGCTGACCTGTATGAAAGTCCTCATCTTATGTACCGGCAACTCCTGCCGAAGCCAGATGGCCCAGGGATTCCTGCAATCGTTTGATAAAAGGATCTCGGTTTTCTCGGCCGGGACCCAGCCGGCTGAAAGAATAAATCCGAAAGCCGAAACGGTCATGAAGGAGGAGGGAATCGATATAAGCGATCATAAACCCACCAACGTCGATCAATATCTTAATCAATCCTGGGACTTCGTCATCACTGTTTGTGATGATGCCAATGAATCCTGTCCTGTATTTCCCGGAAAGGTGAAGAACCGTCTGCATATCGGATTTGAAGATCCGTCCAAAGCTACAGGGACTGATGAATTCATCTGGAGGGAATTCCGTCGCATACGCGGCGATATCAGGGAGACATTTTATAAACTTTATACAGAGCAGATCAAACCATTTTTAGAATGAGCCCCGGACGCAAAAGACTAAATTTTTTAGACCGTTTCCTTACCCTTTGGATCTTCCTGGCCATGGCCATGGGAGTTTTCTCGGGTTATTTTTTCCCGGCCCTGGCCGATTTCTGGAATTCCCTGGGCTCCGGCACAACGAATATCCCCATCGCCATCGGGCTGATCATCATGATGTACCCGCCCCTGGCCAAGGTCAGGTATGAAGAGCTGCCCGATGTGTTTAAAAATGTGAAAGTTCTGAGCCTTTCACTTCTGTTAAACTGGGTGATTGGGCCGATCCTGATGTTTGGTCTTGCTATATTATTCCTCAGGAATTATCCTGAATACATGACAGGATTGATCCTGATCGGCTTTGCCCGTTGCATCGCCATGGTCATTGTATGGAACGACCTGGCTGGCGGCGACAGGGAATATGCCGCGGGATTGGTGGCATTTAATTCAATTTTCCAGGTTTTATTCTTTTCGCTATACGCATATATATTCATCACCCTGGTTCCCGGCTGGCTTGGAATGAAGGCCTTCCAGGTGGATATAACCATTGGCCAGATCGCGAAAAGCGTGTTCATCTATCTCGGAATCCCTTTTATCGCCGGATTTCTTACCCGTTTTATCCTGATGAGGGTCAAATCGAGGGAATGGTATGAGACCAGGTTTATTCCGAAGATCAGTCCTTTTACCCTGATCGCCCTGCTCTTCACCATATTCGTGATGTTTTCTCTGAAAGGAGAATATATCGTTAAAATCCCGCTTGACGTAGTCCGGATCGCCATTCCGCTGATCATTTATTTTGTTCTTATGTTTTTTATATCCTTCTACCTGGGAAAAAGAGCCGGGGCGGATTATCCGAAAACCGTCACCATTTCATTTACTGCCGCCAGCAATAATTTCGAACTGGCTATTGCCGTGGCCGTATCGGTTTTTCATATCAGTTCGGGGGAGGCGTTTGCCGCGGTTATCGGTCCGCTCGTCGAGGTGCCGGTTTTGATCCTGCTTGTGAATGTGGCTTTGTGG
>DATDPY010000170.1:0-5100 GCA_035292565.1 Cyclobacteriaceae bacterium
CCGTGTAATAACAATACCACTGTGCTTGAATATTGATCAGCATCGGATCGCGCGTATTCGTCTCCGCCGGATCCCCGAATAATGCGGCAGAATTATTTACAATTACCCTTTTAAAATTCTTTCCGTCATCGCTTTCCGCCATGCAGATCCGGTTCCAGTCCCCGTAAAACATCAGGTATTTCTTTTCTTTTTTAATAACAAAAGGCGCCTGTAATCCGCCGGCAGTTTCACCAAGGGTTGTATCGGCACGCATCGCCACGCCCATGGATTTCCAGCTTTCCCGGGTCAGGGAATCGCCTTCCCATCGATGGAAAAGACGGGTATGACCAACCTCCTTTGTCTGACGTATACAGGACCAGATCTGCCAGGTGCCATCTGTTGCCTGCCAGATCCCGAAATCGACCGGCTGCTGTTTTTCAGATGTCAATTCCCCTAGGTCCGGATTGCCTGCCACCTGCCACCAGGCTCCGGTTAATTCCGGTTTATACCGGGTTTCGGAGTCGGTTTGTTCCACGTGCTTCGGCTTGCAGCCAAGGACCAAAATTATCGTGATAATATATACGGTAAAATTTTTCATTCATGTTACAATTTAAAATAAACGTTATGTTAATGATAATTCTTTAGAGTATTCTAATCGATATTTCGCCCCTACAGGGTTTAAGATATTTTTCTTATATATTCTACCGATATTCAGTCCCTACCGGATTAATATAGTTGACGTAATTTATAATGGATTTTTATCTTCGATCATCAATCTTCAATCCTCCATCTTCCTTTTACCGCCGACAATGCACGTCGTAGCTTAAGCGGAGACGTGAGTTTAACGAAGGCGGTGAGCTTATAGTTTTAATGATTTTTCAATTCAAGATAAACTGCTTTAACCGAAAATGCCGTATCATCCATGACCTCTGCCGGTTGAACCGACAACTCCTGTAATCCTTTTTCAAGGATAGTTTCACCCACAGGGACCCTTTCCCACCTCCTCTCATATACCTCCGCACGTTTCACCCGGTCCGGGCTCTCAATATAAGGTGCAATAACTTCCCCTGATAAAGAATATTCAAGCTTTCCGGATCCTGAACTGACGGTTATTTTTTTTCCCGCAGAAGCCTTCCCGGAAGAATATTCCATGAAAACCTCATACGTCCCTTGTGTATTAACATCCATTTCCCATACAGCCTTATCCGCTGAATTTTTCCAATTTATAATCCAATCATTTGCCCAGCCCATTTTCCCCGCGAATTGCAATCCGCCGGATATTTTACTTTCAGGCGATGGAAGTTGTGTCAAAGGATTTTCAGGGTAGCCGACAGGAATGGGCAGGGGATCAATTCCATTTGTCTTTATTTCATTAAACCATTTTAAAAGTACTGAATCCAGGGAGTCTCCAAATTGAATGTGCTTTTCTACCATATCTTCTTTCTGCCCGGGGTCATTGATCATATCGTAAAGATGTGCCTGCCTGCTCTGGTCGATGACATAAAGATATTCAGGTGTGCGTATGCTCGACGGATAATAATTTTCTTCACCATTATTTTGGATGCTGTAAATAATATTCGTCCTGATTTCCTGGCCTGCAGGCCGGTTTAAATCGGCTATGAGGCTCCGGCCGTCAAGGGGGTTTACGGGTGTATATTTAATATCACATAATTCCATGATGGTCGGCAGAATATCGATATGTCTGCCCGCCTCTTTGACCAGGATTCCTTCCTGAATTTTGCCCGGCCAGCGGATAAAAAATGGAACCCGGATTCCTCCCTCATCCACACTTCCCTTAATGCCTTTCATATCTCCGTTATATCTGCTTCCATTCGGACCATTATCGGTCATGAATATTACGATCGTTTTTTCGGTGATCTGGAATGAATCGAGCGCACTTAACAGCCTGGCAATATTAAGGTCGAGATTTTCTACCATTCCATATACCGAGGCATCCCGGTCATCCAGTCCCATGGATTTGTATTTTTCAAAAAAAGCATCGGGAACCTGAAAAGGACTGTGGGGCGCGTTATATGGAACATAACAGAAGAACGATCTTTCCTGGTTCTCGCCAATAAAGTTTATGGCTGCATTTGTGAGGACGTCGGTGATGTACCCCGAAGTTTTTACAATTTCGTTATTGTGGCACAGGTCGGAATCGAAATAATTATTCAGGTGACCACCTTTGAACCCGAGGAATTCGTCAAAACCCTGTCCCAGCGGATCATTGGGGTACTGCTCCCCGTTATGCCATTTTCCGAAACAGCCGGTCTTATATCCGGCTTCCCTCAAGTATTCAGCAATCGTTTTTTCTTCTGACCGCATTACTTCCTTTCGATGAGTAACCCAGGAGGTTCCTGTCCGCAGGTGGTAGCGTCCTGTCAACAGACTGGCCCGTGTCGGGGCGCAGAGCGGACTTACATAAAACCTGTCGAACCGGACTCCCTGCATGCCAAGCTTGTCAATGTTGGGCGTTTCAAGCACCGGGTTGCCATGCAGGCCCAGGTCTCCCCATCCCTGGTCGTCGGTCAGGATCAGCAGGATGTTGGGCTTTGTTCCCGGCTCATCAGAAGGGGTTTTATTGCAGGAATACTGAAGTAAGATGAATACCAGGAATAAAAATTTTCCTGCCTGCAGAGCGGATGATTTTAACTTCATTCAGTTGAGAAATCTATTTTGGGATTAATTTAGCAGTTAATTCCCTTGCGAAAGAGTATGGAATATAAAATTTCGAGATGGATTTCATGCGTGGGAATTAAACCAATTATTGAATTTATTGTTTGAACTACATCATTACAATTTAAACTGATTGATTATGTCACTACGTTTAGGAGACCTGGCCCCGGATTTCGAGGCCCAGACAACCGAAGGAACGATCAAGTTCCACGAATGGTTAGCGAACAGCTGGGGAGTATTGTTTTCGCATCCCGCCGACTATACTCCGGTTTGCACGACTGAATTGGGAAAAACAGCCCAGTTAAAGAAAGAATTTGAAAAACGGAATGTTAAAGTAATGGCTCTCAGCGTCGATCCCCTCGACAGCCATAAAGGATGGATCAAGGATATCAACGAGACGCAGAATACCACTGTTAACTTTCCGATCATTGCCGATCCGGACAAGAAGGTTGCAATGCTATATGATATGATCCACCCCAATGCAAGTGAAAAGACAACCGTCAGATCGCTCTTCGTTATCGGGCCTGATAAAAAAGTCAAGTTGATGATCACCTACCCGGCTTCCACGGGAAGGAATTTCACCGAAATTCTGAGGGTAATTGATTCATTGCAGCTCACGGCCAATTACAGCGTGGCCACTCCTGTCGATTGGAAGCATGGCGAAAATGTGATCATCGTTACGGCAGTTACGGATGAGGAAGCGAAGAAAAAATTCCCGAAAGGTTTCAAGAAAATAAAACCCTACCTGAGGGAAACGCCGCAACCAAACCTGTAAGGAGAGATTATGTTATACGGAAACAAAGAGAAAATCACTCAGCGTAGCCCTGTGCCTTCTCCTGATTTCCGCACCGGTTCAGTCAGAATTCCGATTGGATGATAATATTCTCGGATATCAATGGGGGACCCCGGTATTCCGGCCACCGCACTAGACCAGCCGGAAACCGGGGATGACGTTTCTTTTTTTATATAGTGTTTCAAGGCGGAGATGGAACAACGATATTGGTTTAACTACCATATAAAAATGCCGTTATCCCCCCTGGACTGGATATTGCAGGGAACGGCGCAAAGAACCATAGAGAAAATCAAAATGTTTAACTCTGCGTTACATAACCTGCCTCATTCGTATCGCAGCGTCTCAACAGGATCGGTAGCAGCCGCTTTAAGTGTATGGAAGCTGATCGCGAGGAAAGCAATCGCCATTACGACAATGCAAGGGATTACGAAAATCCACCAGTTCAGCAAAATTTTGTTCGCAAATCCCTGCAGCCAGATTTCCATGCTACGCCAGGCAACGGGTATTGCAACAGCCATGGCTATCCCCATTAAAATAATATATTCCCTGCTCATCAGGCCTACAATATTGCCCCCGCTGGCCCCCAGAACTTTCCTGATCCCGATTTCCTTGGTTCGCTGTGTAACGGTCAGGGAAGACAGACCGAAGAGTCCGAGACAGGCAATGAAGATCGCCAACCCGGAAAATATCCCGAAAATGGAGCCGAATTGTCTGTCGGCTTTGTACTGATCGTTATAATGCTCGTCGAGGAAAAAAAACTCAAATGGATTTCCTTCGAATATTTCTTTCCAGTCATTTTCAAACTTTGCCACAGAGGCTTTTACATTCGAAGAATTGAACTTCAGGGAATAATAAGATCTTACTGATGGCTCATAACGGAAAACCATGGGATCGTAAGCTTTCTTGAGTGATTCCTGCCCGTAATTTTTCAATACCCCGACAATCCGGAATGTGTCGCCCCAGAAGAAGATCTCGTCATCGATTGCATCTTCGGGCTTTTCAAATCCGATCCATTTACACCCCGCCTCGTTCAGCATGACATTTTTTTCTTCGTTCGGAATATCCTTTGAAAAAGCCCTTCCCGCATAAACTTCAAGTCCGTATGCCGGAATAAAATCCGCATCCATCATGATCACCCGGAACTGGGTAGCCTCATCTTCCCCCTGGCTGAGTCTCCTGATTCCTCCTGCGTTCCACAGGGGCTGGGATCCCGGAACTTCAGTGGATGAACAAACATTCGACACCTCGGCATACTGGAGGATCTTGTTCTTAAAAACTTCATACTTGCTCCGGTACGTGGAATCGACGATATCGGGTGACTTGATCACCAGGGTTTGATCGATATCGACTCCGAGCGATTGGTTCTGCAGAAAAGTTACCTGCCGGTATACTACAAATGTTCCGATGATCAGCGCGATGGATGCAACAAACTGCAAAATGACCAATCCTTTTCTTAGCGATAATCCCTGGACCGAAGCCCTCAGCCTGCCCCGCAATACCCCGATTGGTTTATGGGAAGAAAGGACAAATGCCGGGTACAAACCCGATACCAGGCTGCCCAGGAAAATCATCAGGACAAGGCCCGCCCAGAACATGGGCTGTCGGAAAAGAATGTAATTCATTTCTCGTCCTGACAGGCTGTCGAACAAGGG
>DATDPY010000171.1:0-13373 GCA_035292565.1 Cyclobacteriaceae bacterium
CCCGCCAATATTCCGGTACTCCGGAATGAAAGAATCCCAACCATTTACCATCTTAATATTCCCGTATTCTGCGGGATATCCGGCATTGATTCGTTCACAGAAAATGTTCGTAACTTGCGCTCGTCAAAATCTTAATAATTATGGAAAAACAACACAAAAAATTATCGCTGACAACATGGATATTTTGCCTGCCCATTTTTCTGCACGCACAAGGTCTCACACTGCCTCCTTCGGGAGACAATCAGAAAAGCGTGGTCAGCCAGTACATGGGTATTGTAGAATCAAGGTTTACCTATAACAGCCCCGATGTGACCGGCCCGGGAGGCGAGGACAGGAAGGGTAAGATCTGGGGCCAGCTCGTGCCCTGGGGGATGACGAACCTGGGTTTCGGGACTGCAAAGGAATCGCCCTGGCGCGCAGGAGCAAATGAAAATACCGTATTCACGGTTTCCCATGACGTTCTTATCAGTGGTAAAACACTTAACGCCGGGATCTATGGATTTCACATCATTCCCAATGAAACCGGGCCGTGGACATTAATATTCTCGAAGAATTCTTCTTCATGGGGAAGCTTTTATTACGATCCCTCTGAGGATGCGCTGCGTGTTGAAGTGGCGCCTGTCGCCTGTGAATACAATGAGTGGCTAACCTTCGGGTTCGAGGACAGGCATCTTGCGTCCTGCACCGCATTTCTGAAATGGGAGAACATGAAGGTGCCCTTTAAAATAGAGGTCCCCGATATCAACCGGGTATACCTTGAAAAGATCAGGGATGATTTAAGAAGTTCCATTGGTTTTTCCTGGACCAACTGGGCAGGTGCGGCGCAATTCTGCGTCAACCGGAAAATAAACCTCGAAGAAGCGCTGTTATGGGCGGATAATGCCATCTCCCTTCCGTTTATCGGGCAGGAAAACTTCACCACCCTGCAGACCAAATCGCAAGTGCTGTTCGCACTGGGGAAGGAAGCCGAGGCAAAAGAACTTATGGTAAAGGCTGTTCATCACCCGACGGCATCCGTAAATGATATTCATCAGTACGGGCGAGCGCTTCTCAATTCCGGGAAAAACCAGGAAGCCATGGAAGTCTTTAAAGTGAACCGTGAAATAAATTCAGGCGATACTTTTACAACCTATGTGGGACTGGCCAGAGGATATGCTGCGATTGGGGACAAGAAGAACGCGGTTAAAAACTGGGAAATAGCCATTAAAAACATACCCGAAGAACAGAAAGTGAATCTGACCTTTTATCAGTCGGAGTTAGAGAAGGTAAAGGAGTTGTAAAAAGACGTTTATGGTCCTAACAAATGATACGATCAAGATTAAATTTCTTTTGAACAAAGAGTGGGTTGATTTTTGATTCTTGAATTACTACTGTCCGGCAAGGATTATTAAAAGAATTCATCTCTTGATTCATTCTCATTTTCCGGGATTTCGTAAAAAAAAACGATATCGCTTCATTTTATTCGATAAATCGAGGAAGTTGGGAAGAAGGCAAATATGTAAAAGCCGATTGTGATTTTTAAAGTAGTTGTATTTAGGGAATTTTGTAGTAGAATGGTTATTGCTTTTTTACAATTGCCCTTACTTTTGATCCAATTTTAAAGCGATTATATATAAAATTCTTTAGCGGATTATAAGTATAGGTTTCCCACCGGATTAGTTCGAATCCGCTGACGGATAACAGGTATTTAAATGATCTGTAAGAAAACTCGTTACAGTGTCCCGGAACATAATCCTGGTGATACCTTTTACGATAAATCCCGGTCCTGACTAAAAACCTGCCGAATCTCATGCTGATGCCTTCGATATTCGGAAATTCGAATTCCGCGTAGCCGCCATCATTGAGAAGGTTATTGATCTTCCTCAATGCGAGACGGGAATCGGGCAGGTGTTCCAGCACATGACGAAGCGTGATCAAATCATACCTGGCTCCATGCCCTTCAAAATCCAGGAAATTTGATACCTCCACATCGATATCAAGCTGTTCCCTGATATTTTGTGCCATGAATTCTGAAAGCTCGAGGCCTTTCACTTTCCATCCGTTTTCCCGCGCAATTCTGAGAAGCGACCCGTTGCCGCACCCGATATCGAGGTAATTCCCCGGAGTTTTGACGTACCGGCTAATGAAATTAAAAGTCATCACCGACCCTTTATTGATTTTCAGATCGAAGGGATCGGGAAAAATCTCACCGTACTTTTTTTGATGGTCAGTGATGGAAATGCTTTTCAAATCGAGGTTCACCAGGCCGCAATTCGTGCATTTATAAAACAGGTATTGTCCTTCGGAACCCTGGGAATAATAATGATACAGGTCGCGCCCGTTACATAATCGGCATTCCATTGCCTGCAAAGATGCAGAAAATTCCAATTAATCAAGAAGCGCCCTGATATCTTCCGCCGTAAGTTCCTTAAAGAAGCTCTCATCCGTGGTGATTAGGTCGCTGGCAAGTTTTAATTTATGGTTCTGCAGGGAAATAATTTTTTCTTCCACGGTATCTTTGGTGATAAATTTATAGGTAAATACCTTATTCTCCTGACCGATCCGGTGCGCGCGGTCAATGGCTTGTTGTTCGACAGCCGGGTTCCACCAGGGATCCAGAAGGAATACATAATCTGCCTTGGTGAGATTTAATCCAAGCCCTCCGGCTTTCAGGGAGATGAGAAAAATTCCAACGCTTTCATCCTGCTGGAATGAATTTACTTCTCCTTCCCGGTCTTTGGTGGAGCCATCAAGATAAGCAAAGGTTATATGATTCTGTTTAAGATAGTTCCCGATTATGGTCAGGTGCTTTACAAATTGGCTAAAGACAAGGATTTTGTGGCCCTCGCTTGTCGCATTATGGATCATGCTCGTCACATCTTCAAGCTTCCCTGAATCCCCCTCATAATTTTCATCCACCATCTTTGGGTGATTGGCGATCTGGCGAAGCTTCGTTAGCCCCTGCAGGAGAATAAAATGTGATTTCTTAACCCCGTAGGTTTCGATGGTATCGAGGATCTTGTTCCTGAAAAAGGATTTGGCTTCCTCATAATGTTTTTCCTGGTCAGGAGTCATAGAGCAGTATTTTATGCTCTCCACCTTCTCGGGCAGTTCCTGCGCGACTTGTGACTTATGCCTTCTTAGAATGAAGGGCTTGATGATGGCATTGAGCTTCCGTGTTTTATCCTCGTCCTTTTTCTTTTCTATAGGTGTCAGAAATTCATTCTTGAAAAAACTTTGTGTGCCAAGCAATCCGGGATTGACAAACGTCATCTGCGACCACAGATCAAGCGTGCTGTTTTCAAGCGGGGTTCCGGTGAGGATTAGCCTGAACCTGGATTTCAGTTTTCTAACGGATTTGGAAATATTTGAATTGGGATTTTTAATGGCCTGTGATTCATCGAGAATGATGTAATGAAAATAAAATCCTGCAAGGAGGTCGACGTCGAGACGGACGATCCCGTAAGAAGTAAGCACCAGATCATATTCATTGAACATGGCGATGTCCTTTTCCCTGTTCGTGCCGGTGTACACCAGGACTTTCAGCCCGGGTGTAAACCTGGAAGCTTCAATTTCCCAGTTGTAAACCAGCGAAGTGGGCATGATCAGCAGGGAAGCATTGGATTGACCGGATTCCTTAACCGATTGTAGCAGGGCAAGGGTTTGGATTGTTTTTCCCAGGCCCATATCATCTGCAAGGCATCCGCCGAAATGGTACTTATTCAGAAAATGGAGCCAGTTATACCCGGCTTTCTGGTAAGGCCTGAGACTGCCTATGAATTTTTCCGGGACCGGCTCATCGTCAATGTCCTGGAAATTCCGCAGCTTCTCAAGTTTCTGGCTCATGGACACCCTGGCCAGGTTTCCCTTTTCGAGTTCCTTGACCAGGGCCAGGTGATATTTTTTCAGATGATAGGCCGTATGTGAATTATTGGTTTTTGCATCCTCAACAAAGGCGAATAATTCGGAATATTCAATGAGCCAGGATTCGGGTATCACAGCTATTTCGCCGTTCGGAAGGGTGATCTCATTCCCTTTCAGCATGACAATGCGGCGAAGTTCGTTAAACGGGATTTCAAATTCTCCAAACCTGATCAGGGCGTAAATATCGAACCAGTCGATGCTTTCCCGGATCTCGAATGAGATGCTCGATTTCCCGATAAAATATTTTTTTTCCTTGCTTTTGGCCTGCTCCAGGCGGAAACCTATATCTTCGAGGGCTTGCTTATTCTGGTTCAGCCACGTAAATGCTTTCAGTTTTTGCAGGGTTGTCGTACCGTCGAGAAGTTCTAGGCCGATATTTTTCAGGTAGGCGACATATTTTTTCTCCGATTCCATTTGCCTCGGGATCCGGTAAAAATAATAGTTGCCTGACTTTTCATCCACTTCAACGCTCACGGGAACGATGGAATCGGCCTTGAACGTGAAGTTCCCGTAATTGAAGCTAAGTTCGAAAGCAATATGCTCATTCAGGGGGTCATAGTTTTCGATATCGGCTTCTTCATCATATGAAGAAACCGTTTCGGCCATCAGGATTTCGGAAAAATTCAGCACAGGTACAAGGCTGAGTTTTTGGGTAATGATCTCAAAACCGGAAGCCTTAACATCGAACGATGCTACGAGGGGAGCGACAAACTTCCTGTAATAGGTATCTTCAAGTTTCCTGGAGACTGAGATCGCTTTTTTATTAAGAAATGGAAGTAGCTTGTTCCCGTCGATTTCGGCTGTGAATCCATAAAGTTTGTCGTTGGCAATCAGCCATGAAGGGGTCTTGCAAGGAAGATATGCCCCGCGGAACTGGAATTCCACCTTCTGGCCGCTCAGGGTAATGATGGGGAAATACTGGGTATCGATACTGTTCCTGCTGAAATGGAAAGTGACCACAGCTTTTTTTTCGACCACCTCGATCTGCTTCCAGGTAGGTTCGCCGTCGTTCCCCATCTCAAACAGCTTCTTTCCTTTCATCAGGCTGAAAATCTTCGATTTTTTCTTCTCCAGATAAATATTGATCTGGTCCTGAAGGATTTTGTCTGCCTGCTCGGACTTGTAGATTTTAAACAGGAATTCGGCAGGCGTCAGTTTCGAACGGTTAAATTTTCTTACAACATAATCATGCTGGATCGTATCAACCAGCTTAATGATTTCGAAATCATTAGGGTCGAGTCCTGCCGAGAATTCAGCTGCATTTGCGGACGAAATGATCTGGTTCTGGAGGGTAAGTTTCCCATGCGGATCCTTCTGCACGACGAACGATTCGACCAGGTAACCCAGGTATTCGTGCTGATAAATCGAGTAGACGATCTGGAACGGTTTTGATGTAGAAACTTTCATTTAAAAAATAACCGTTTTGCAATATACGTGTATTTTCCGAGGGGATTGTATGATATATATCAGTAAAGGGTAAAATTTCCTAAATTATCACATCCGAACCCTTAAATAAACCATATTCCGGATTGTTCCCGGGTAAACCGCGGTGGATTTGTCAATTAAGTTTAATTTTTATTTACTTTTAGCGTGATTCATCGTAGAATCTTATATTACAAAGCACTGGAATGAGCATGTGAGCATGAAAAACAGCATTCAGGTATTTTTTAAGAAGATTTATTACCCTGTTTATCTGATCATATTTCTTTCCCTTGCCGGGCCAAATGCGGAGGCTCAGTATTTCGGATTTAAGATTAACAGCGGGAAAATATCGGTCAGGCTGGAATACACTACCCTGAATAACCTTGTCATCATTCCGGTTAAACTCAATAACCAGGTTCCCCTGAATCTGGTAATGGATACAGGGGTGAGGTCGACTATTCTCACCGACCGCCGGTTTACAGATTTTCTCAGGCTTCCCTACGACAGGGTGATTACCATCAACGGCCCGGGTGATTTCAGCACCCTCGAGGCCTACGTTGTTACTCAGATCGATCTGCACCTCGAAGGGGTTACGGGATATGATCAGACGATACTCGTCCTGAGTAATGATTACCTCAGGTTAAGCAGCGTGTTGGGCAGTCAGGTACATGGAATGATCGGATATGATTTTTACAACAGGTTTGTGATGGATTTTGATTTCCCGAATAATACCGTGCTATTAAAAGAGCCCAGGAAATTTGTTCCTCCTAAAAATTATTGTGAATTGCCGCTGATGATCGAAGATACCAAGCCCTATATCTGGGCCACTATCACTACCGGGGATTCTGCCACGATCCGGGTAAAACTCATGATTGATACAGGTGCAAGCCATTCCCTGCTGCTGAAGGAAGACCCCGATCTCGGCATATTAGTGCCGGAAAAGAACATCACTTCCGAGATTGGCAGGGGCCTGGGTGGATCAATCGAGGGCAAGATCGGTAAGATCAACAGTCTCACCATCGGTGATTTTACTTTCAGGGATGTGATTACTTCTTTCCCGGATCCAGATAACTATCCTGATACGCTCAGCATTATTGACCGGAATGGCACGATCGGCGGTGAGATCCTCAGCCGTTTCAGGATGTTTATCGATTATCGGCACAGCAAGATATACCTGAGGAAAAATCAGAATTTCACCAAGAAATTCGGATATAACATGAGCGGGATTTCCGTGATCGCGGAAGGAAAGGACCTGGATAATTACAGGATCTCAAACGTGCGCAAGGAATCCCCGGCCGACCTCGCCGGAGTCAGGGTAAACGACAAAATCCTAACCATCAATGGATATAATTGCGAGGACATGACCCTGGGCGAGATCTACAAAATATTCAATTATGACCCGGGCAAAATGATCAGGGTTTTCCTCGAAAGGGATAATGAGGTTGTGAAAACCCAGTTTGAGCTGGTCGACCCGATATGATTTTTAATTCAATTTCCGGTAATCCTGAATGGTATCTTATAAAATACCTCCGATTTCACAGGAATTCCATTTGAATAAGCCGGCACCCATTGGGGCCCTTCCCTAAGAAGTCGCACCGCTTCCTCCCTGCATCCCCTTCCGGGGCCGCTGATCACGATGATATCGACAAGACTGCTGTCAGTACCAACGCTGAACCGGAGGATCACATCTCCTTCTATATTATTTCGCCGTGCCATGTCAGGGTACCGGAGATTTGTCCGGATATAGTTTACATAAGAAGAATCCCCGATCACCGGATGCGGTTCAATGTAATTAGCCATTGCAATTTCTTCTGATAGTGCGGCTTTGGCCTCTCCTGTGGGTTTTGCTTCGCGCTTTGATTCCCTGACCCGGGATACCTCTCCTGCACCTTTAGTCATGAAGTCGTCGAGTATCCCCGGCCGGGCGTCTTTTTCATCATCTGATTTTGATAAAATGAATTCATTGATATATCCGATGTTTTCCGATGCGCTGGAATCTGCAGACTTAAGCCCGGCATTGCCTTCTTCGGCCGCTACATCACGAATTTCATTTCCAGCTTTCACTAAGTCCTCGTCGACCACGATTTCCGTTTCTGATTCACTGAGATCATGTTCAATAATCGGTGAATCCTCCGTCAGGTCTGAAGGTTGCGCTGATTTATCCTGCCTGGAAGGAGGTATGTCATCTGGCCCCTGGTCACTCCTGATCCCGCCATCGCTGAATATGCCCGTCACGACGGTGTCGATTTTATCCGTCGATTTTTGCATAACTATGCCGGATCTGTCCCGGGATTGCTTTTTTGTAAATTCTATAATAATGAAGGTTGAAACTGCGAGTACCAGCAATGCGGCAGCGATTCTCGCCAGGCTTTGCAGCGTCCTGGATTTCCCTTTTACCGAACGGGTATTAATCCTCTGTTCAAGTTCTTCAATATCCCGGGCCGCCAGATCCTTATCCGGAAAAGACTCAAGGCCTTCCATCGCATCGGAAAGCATGGGATCATCCTGCATGGCTTTTTCAATTTTCCATGAATCCTCCGCCGACAGCTCTCCTTTCAGGTACCTGATCAGGATGTCCCGGCTAAAGGGTCCGTATTTATTGTTGGTGTCCATCCGTTTTGCCTTCAACGCAATTTTTCAGGTTTCTCTTTCCATTCTGTATATAGCTCTTGATGTTATTCATGTCTAAACGGGTTGTCTCCGAAATCTCCCTGTAACTTTTCTGCCCGAAATAAAACATCTCGATACAGGTTTTCTGGTTCTCCGGAAGCGTTTCGATGCATTCACGCAATATTTCAATGTCCTTTTCCATGATGCCGTCATCACCATGATTCAAAACCCCCGCATTTTCCATAAAAATAAGTGGATCTTCTTTTTCGGTCCGTTTTTTAAATTCTCGCAACGTCATCAGACAATGGTTGCGGGAGACTGTATAGATCCATTTATTAAAATCCCTGACTTTCTCCCTGCGAAGCGTCTCGGTCAGCTTTTCGAAGATCTGCATAACGGCATCCTTGGCATTATCCCTGTCCTTCAGATATTTCATACATACGCCGTAAACCAGGTGAATGTATCGGTTATACAGAGTTCCGAGCCACTCCATATTGCCGGAATCGAAATACCTTTCCAGCAGGGTATTATCCGGTACCTGGCTGCCGTCTTTCTTTTTATTGATTAAAAACATTGAAAAAGCCCGACTTACTGCCGGAACCCGTCTTTAAAGTTATGCCCGGAAGCGCTTTTTCAAAAGTCGGGGTTGTAAAGTATTGTTTTTCAATTAGTTACAAACCAGTTGAAAAATATTTCCGGTTATTATTATGGAATACGTCAAGCCAGAGCATCTATGTCAAAAAACTAAAGACATGAGAACAATAGGATTAATTTTCGCAATGTTTTTAATGGCATCCTGGTCAGGGAATTACCAGGGAATTACCATTAAAGGAACTGTGATCGACGCCGGCAGCAAATCTTCACTGGCGGGAGTAAAGGTGCTGGAAAAGGGTACCCCCAACCAGGTTTTTACCGACAAGACCGGTTCTTACGAAATTATTGTCCAGGGCAGCCAGAGCAGGCTATTATTCAGCCTGAGCGGTTTTAAGCCGCAGGAAGTAATCGTCGGGACCAAGGAGTTCATCCATGTATCCCTTGCACAGGTAATGAAGAAAGATGACCTCGTAGTCGATGAAATAAAACCGCTTGAACAACCGGAGGATAGAGCCGCCAAAAGGGACATGATGGGCCATGGGGCCCTGGGTACCAAAGCTTATAATGCAGCATACATGAGCGGAGAGGAACAGGTTATTGTTCAGCAGTTCAATACGGAGGATTACAGTCCTATTACGGAAAATATTTTTCATAGGGCATTGAACAATCCGCTTTCCACCTTTGCCATCGATGTGGATGCAGCTTCGTACAGCAATATCAGGCGCTTCATCACAAACGGACAGCTCCCTCCAAAGGATGCGGTGAGGATCGAGGAAATGATCAACTATTTCCATTACGATTACCCGCAGCCCGATGGTTCGGATCCATTTTCGATCAATACGGAGGTGGCGACATGTCCATGGGACAGCGAACACCTTCTTGTGCATATCGGATTACAGGGAAAAAGGATCCCGGTTCAGAACTTGTGGCCATCCAACCTCGTTTTCCTGATCGATGTTTCGGGTTCAATGGATACGCCAAATAAACTGCCCCTGCTGAAGTCAGCATTCAGTTTGCTTGTGAATGAGCTCAGGCCGCAGGACAGGATAGCTATCGTGGTTTATGCGGGAGCAGCAGGTCTGGTGCTTCCTTCCACATCCGGTGACCAGAAAGAAAAGATAAATACGGCCCTGAACCAGCTCCAGGCCGGCGGTTCGACAGCAGGGGGTCAGGGCATTATCCTCGCGTATAAGATCGCCCAGGAAAACCTGATGAAGGAAGGGAACAACCGGATCATCCTTGCCACGGACGGGGATTTCAATATCGGTGCGTCAAGCAACGGAGAAATGGAACGCCTTATCGAAGAAAAAAGGCAGACTGGGATCTTCCTCACCGTACTTGGATTCGGAATGGGCAATTACAAGGATTCAAAGATGGAGATCCTTGCCGATAAAGGAAACGGCAATTATGCGTATATCGACAATATTCTTGAAGCGAAGAAAGTACTAGTGAATGAATTCGGCGGTACTTTATTCACCATTGCAAAGGATGTAAAGATCCAGGTGGAATTCAATCCCGGTGTTGTGCAATCATACAGACTGGTCGGGTACGAGAACAGGAAGCTGAATGACGAGGATTTCAACAACGATAAAAAAGACGCCGGAGAGCTGGGATCGGGGCATACGGTTACCGCGATCTATGAAATCATCCCGGTTGGTGTGGAGGATAAAACGAATTCAGGTGTGGATCCCCTAAAGTACCAGGATAACCAGCCGAAGATCATCAGGAATTCTTCCGAGATCTTAACGGTAAAGCTGCGCTATAAGGCACCGGATGGGGACGTAAGCAAGCTGACCTCCCATATCGTGAAAAATGAAGCGAAGGACCCGGAAAGGGCATCTGAAAACCTCAGATTCTCCTCGTCGGTCGCCGCCTTCGGGATGCTCTTGAGGGACTCGGAATTCAAGGGCAATATGAATTACGATATGGTCCTGCAGTTGGCGAAATCGGCAAAGGGAAAGGATGAAGAGGGGTATCGCGCAGAGTTCATCAGGCTGGTTGAATCGGCGAAACTGATGGTGAAAATATAAAAATATTCGATAGCCCCGGTTTAAAATCCGGGGCTATCGATTACAACATATCATTCGCAATATTCGCCAGTTCCGAGCGCTCACCCTTTTGCAGGGTGATATGCGCGTAGAGGGGATGGTTCTTGATGCGGTCGATCAGGTAGCTCAGGCCGTTGCTCTGAGAATCGAGATAGGGAGTATCGATCTGGTAAATGTCGCCGGTGAAGATGATCTTTGTATTTTCCCCGGCACGCGTAATGATGGTTTTCACCTCGTGAGGTGTCAGGTTCTGAGCTTCATCCACGATGAAACAAATATTTGACAGACTTCGCCCGCGTATATAAGCAAGGGGAGTGATCACCAGTTTTTCGCCATTCACCATTTCGGTGATCCTGGCATATTCCTTATCCGACTCATGCCACTGGTTCTGGATAAATTTAAGATTATCCCATAGAGGCTCCATGTACGGATTCAGCTTGGTTTTAATATCGCCGGGGAGATAGCCGATATCCTTGTTGCTCAATGGCACGATCGGCCTGGCCAGGTAGATCTGCTTGAATTCTCTTTTCTGTTCCAGGGAACCCGCCAGGGCCAGGAGGGTCTTGCCCGTACCAGCCACACCCTGCAGGGTCACCAACTTTACATCGCGATTCAGGATGGCGTGAATGGCGAATGTCTGTTCTGCATTCCTGGGCTTTATGCCGTATACAGGTCTTTTCTCCACTTTCTCGATCATCTTCGTTAGCGGGTTGTAAAAAGCCAAACCTGAATTTTTCGCACTCTTCAAAATGAAATAGTGGTTATCCTCAGGTTTATTTTTGCCCATAACTTCCTTTACCGTGCAAAAGCCGTCGTCATATAATTTATTGATCATGGACGGGGAAATATCTTCGATCACCGTTTTTCCTGTATAAAGGGAATTCACGTTTTTTATCTTGCCCGTCTCATAATCCTCGGCATTCAGGTTCAGGGATTTCGCCTTCAGACGGAGGTTTATGTCCTTGGTAACCAGGATCACCTTATGGTTCTTGAGCTCATACTGCAGATTCAGGGCAGCATTGAGTATTTTATGATCCGCTTTTTCTTCGGCAAAGATCTCAATGGCATCGAGCGACCTTTTCGGCGGTTTCGTCATCAGCACCTTGAACCTTCCCCGTGTTTTTCCATTCAATGGGATCCACTCACGAAGACTGTGTCCCAGCGAGAGGGTATCCATCAACCTGATAAATTCCCTGGCTTCGAAATTGATCGTATCGTTGCCTTTCTTGAAATTATCGAGCTCTTCCAGAACCGTGATAGGTATGGCGACGTCGTGTTCCTGGAAATTCAGGATGGCGTCGTGGGAATAAAGGATGACGGAGGTATCGAGAACAAAAACCTTTCGGGATTTTCCGGAATTCTTCATGGAATGCTTAATACGTTAAGTAGGGAAGGATGATTATGAAACGAGGGATTCGGCATGGTGTTTATTGACATGATAATGATCTTTGTCTTCAGCGGGTTCCACTCGAAGAACATTGGCGAGGACCAGCCGGACCAATGTACCTGAGGCGGCGGCCCGGCTGATACCGGCAAGTCCGGCAAAATCCTCTACCGAAATCGAACCCTTATCTTCGAGGTGCTCCATGAGAAGCTTTTCTTTCTCCCCGAAACTGAACCTGATCCCTTTTTTACTTCGGCTTCTTTTCAGGATTTCGATAATCTCGCGACTGGCCTGTATGCTTTTGTCACGAAGCCGTATATAGGCTTTTTTGCCGCCATTCACCCCGGCATTTAATACGAAATGCGGTTTTTTCCGGCTCTCAAAGATCTGGTACCAGATCACCGACCTTTTATTGGAAATATCAACCATATCGCTCTTGTATCTGATGCGAGGATAACAGAATTTATGGATGGCCGTTTCCAGGGCGAAGGCCTCTTCCTCGGCATAACGCAGGCCGGGTATTGTGCCGTTATCGTCGACCCCCAGCAGGAGGAACCCTCCTTTGGAGTTTGCAAAAGCGACGATTTCTTTAACGATTTTTTCGGGGAAGCTGGCTTTTCTTTTGAATTCCAGGAAATCATTCTCACCCTTCCTGACCAACGCCTTTATTTCCCTGAAATCCATGAGTTACTTCAATTAGGTTTACGGAAATAACCTGGCTATAATATTCCTCTTAAATATAACTGTAAATTTCAATTTTATTGTCAACCGGGAATATTATCCTTCGTTCTTATCCTCCTCGCCGGATTCCGCAGTCTTATCGCTGAACATGCTGCTGAGAAGGTCCTTGAATTGCAGGCCGGCCACCAGGTTCTTTTTACTCAGCATGCTGTATTCGGTCAATCCATGCAGGGCGAATTCCATAAGAAAAAATCTTGCATCTTCGTCGGCGTCCTTTTGATTCTTGTTCACGAGTTCTTTCAGGCCGGGTACCGAGTCGAGGGTTTTCCGGTATTCCTTCTGGGAGATATCATTGAGCAGGTCGAGCTCGTGCCCTTCCCCAAACCAGTCGATTATGTGCTTATACGGATTCCGTTCCTTTAGCTTTCTCACCTTGTCGGGGTCGGGAAAATAGTTGATGAACAGCGACCGGATTGCCTTCCCGATAAGGTCCTGCGCAACAATGGCGGGACCTTCCTGCTCTCCTTCATAAACCAATTCCACCTTTCCGGTAATGGATGGGATCAGGCCGTAGAAGTCCGAAAGCCTGACAACTGCCTTGCTTTCGTTATTGATCAGCACCCGTCGCTCCACGGCACTGAGGAGATTCTCGTAAGCCGAGATTGTCAGCCTGGCCGAAACGCCGCTTTTGGAATCCACATATTCGCTGCTCCTTGCTTCCACAGCGATCT
>DATDPY010000172.1:0-7454 GCA_035292565.1 Cyclobacteriaceae bacterium
GACCACCAATAACCGAATTCACCTGAATAAGTAAATCCATGATGGGAAGCAAAACCGCGTTTCCCGCCTGGCAGGCCATTGAATCCGCTGGAATTATCACCATTACCCACATGTTCACTTTCATTTACGCTGACTTTCCAATCGCTCACGCTTTTCATTTTGAAGCCGGCGTAATCTCCTAAATAGTCATTTAATTCAGCCCATTCGTCATTGGTGGGTATATGCCAGCCTTCAGGTGCAAGCCCCCTGGGATCATTTACCGCATGCCAGTTGTAAAGTTTTCCAAACTTTTTCCCATATTCAGGATCATTATTATAATAACACCAGGCGGGCCGGCTTTCTCTGCCTGCACTTTCCCATTCATCACCGTTTTCCAATTCCGGTATCTCATCGCCATTTCTGAAACGAGATACATCCAGATTTTCTGACATCCAAACCTGGCTGCCGATTTTTGCCGATTTTATATTCAGGGTTTCTCCTTCTGATTCTACAATCTCCGCCTGATCGGTTTCTGCAACGGAACTTACCGTTTCCCCGGACACGCAACGTATATAATGGCCTTCCGTTTTAATGGTGTTTGAATTATAAAACTGCGACTCATTTTCGGTCACATCCCAGTAGGTCGCATTCAGGGCATCGATTTCACTTGAAGACCACCATGCACCGATGTACCCGATATCCCTAAATTCACCCGCTGAATCACGCCATCCGCCCGGCAATCCTGTAAAACCGCTTTCATTTGTCCCATTGCCCTTATTCTCCCAGCCGCTCCTGCTTTTCATTTTAGCTCCAACATTTTCGATCAAAGCTTTTGACAACATTAACCACTCGTCGTTACCCGGTATATGCCATCCCTGAGGAGCCAGGGTTCTTGGATCGCTCACAGCATACCAGTTGTAAAGTTTTCCGTATTTTTTGCTATTTTCAGTATCATTATAAAAATAACTCCAGGCTGGCCGTCCTTCCTGACCGGCCTTAATCCATTCTTCAGCAGTCTTAGCTTCAGGTATCGTATCGCCATTCCGAAAAGTTGAAACATCCAGGTTCTTAACCATCCAGGTTTGTTCGCCGATCATTACGGTTTTTTCACCGGCACCGCCGCAAGAAAATAACAGTACCATAAAAACCAAAAGGATTGTGGGAAATGTGGTCTTATTATTCATGGTAATTTTCCCTCGTTAAGAAAAATTTGTGGGCAGAATTAACTAAAAATGGGTCTCATAATGACCATCAAAAAATCCATCTGACGTTTACGTAATTTAGAAATATAATCCCGAATCAAGAAATTTTATACCTGAAAATTTCAAGGTTAGAGGATGATCACCCGTTAAATCGGATCTCTTTTCAACTGATTTTTAGACATAATTATAAAATCCACATCCGGGGCGGGGTATTGGCTCTTTGAAAACAAGGAACACGATTTCCCACTGAGAGTGATTTACAGCAGGAAGGGTGACGGGAGCATATTTGCCTGGATTGAAAGAAATCAGAAAGGGGAATTTTCTAAACAGGAATTCTCAAAGAGGAAAATAAAATAATATCCCATGAAACTCGAATTCTTAATAGCGGGAAGTCTCGAAAAAAAGTAATCCCCGGTCTGCAAATCCGGAAGCTTAAAATCCCGCCACTCCTTCGATCACCCTGATCAGCCAGGAAGGCGATACCCCTACCCAAAGAATCACCGCCGCGATGATAAAAAGAGTGATCCCCCCGGCGGAGATCAGCATCGGCCTGACCTCCATCCCCTTCGATTCATCCTGTTTACTGAACATCGTCGCCACCACCCGCAGATAATAAAATACTCCGATCACACTGTTCACCGCAAGAACGATCAACAATGTCCATAACCCTACATCTACCCCTGCGGCGGCGATATAGAACTTGCCGACAAAGCCCGCCGTAAGCGGGATCCCGGCAAGTGAGAACATGATCAGGGAAAAGAAAGCGGCAAGCCAGGGATTCCTGTAAAAAAGTCCTTTATATTCATTGATCTCTTCGGGTTCCCCTGCCGCGGTAGCCAGGACAGTGATGACGGCGAAGGCGCCGATCGTTGTAGCAAAATAGGCAACCAGGTAAAATGTGGCCGCCTCGGTGCCATGTTGTTTTCCGGCCAGGAAAGCAATAAGGATATAACCCAGGTGCGAAATACTGGAATAAGCGAGGATCCTTTTTACATTGGTTTGCAGGAGTGCGAGAATATTGCCCGTGAACATGGACAGGATGGCGATGATGCCGATTGCGAGTACCATGGAAGGGTATTCAAGTCCGTTGACAGCCATGAATAAACGGATGAGGGCGCCCAGCATCCCGCCCTTCGATATCGTAGCTACCAGGGAGGTTACAGGCGAAGATGCCCCCTGGTAAACATCCGGTGTCCACCAGTGAAATGGCGCTACCGATAATTTGAAACCGGCCCCGGCTGTGAGCAAGGCCATACCTCCCAGGATCCAGGGCGACATGCCTGCGGATGAAAGTCTGTTTCCCATCAGGGAAAATTCCATTGTACCTGTTTCAAGATAGATCAGTGCCATCCCGAATATCATCACGGCAGATGACATGGCCGCCAGCACCAGGTATTTTATGGCAGCTTCAATTCCCCCCGGTGTTTTCTTGAAATAACCGATCAGGGAATATAACGAAATGCTCAATACTTCAAGGCTGATAAAGAGGGATACAAAATGATTACTGGCTACCAACATCGATGAACCCAGGATAGCGAATACGAGCAAAATATAAAATTCTTCCTTTTGTTCTTCGGATTTCTCAAAATAGGAATAACAGGAAAGCGCGATCATAAAGCCGGCAGCGGAAAACAGGATGGTATAGAACAAGGTGAATTTATCGATCGTGAATAGGTCGAACATGGTTTCCTGCTCACCGCCCGCAGCTGCAAGGATCATTGTGACAAGCAAGGTAACCAGCGTATAAATCCAGGTGATCATATGGTTCCTTTTCAGCGCGACGATGATCATCAGTATAACGGGCGCGATCAGCATGACGATAAAGGGGCCAAATTGCATCAAAGTGTCAATATTTAAAGTCTGGTTCATCGGTTAATCCAATTGAATCCTGTTTTCAGTGAAATCGTTTAATCGACTATGGTTGTCATCTGTTCCAATACCGTGCTGATTGCAGGCTTTACAAAATCAATCACAGGCTGCGGGTACCATCCAAGCAAGGCTATAGCGATCACCAGGGATCCCATGATGATCACTTCCCTCCAGGTCATGTCTTTAAAATCCCATTCCTTGTTTTTATTTCCATGAAATATACGCTGGAATATCCGAAGCGAATACACAGTCCCGAGAACCAGCCCGATCGAGGCAACCGCCGTTATGATCTTATTGCCCTGGAATGATCCGGCCAGAACAAGGAATTCCGCGATAAAATTCCCGAGGCCGGGAAGTCCTAATGAGGCCATGGAAAATATCATGCCTACGGCGCCGAATTTCGGGACCTTTTCCCAAAGTCCCCCGAGCTGGTTAATGTCCCTGGTGTGGATCCGTTCATAGATCATCCCGACGAAAATAAAGAGCGCTCCCGTGCTTATGCCGTGCGTTACCATCTGCATAACAACACCCTGGTACGCCAGCGGGTTGAAAGCAAATACCCCGAGCATGACAAATCCCATGTGGCTGACACTCGTATAAGCAACAAGTCTCTTCAGGTCGGTCTGGGAATAAGCGAGCTTGGCCCCGTACAAAATTCCGATTGCGCCCAGGATCATCCCGTACGGTGCAAAAGCATGAGCGCCTTCATGGAAGAACGGAACGACAAATCTGATTATTCCATAAGCGCCGGTTTTCAGGAGTAGTCCTGCCAGGATAAGACTCCCGGCAGTGGGCGCCTGCGTGTGGGCATCCGGCAGCCAGTTATGAACGGGAACCACAGGCAGCTTAACGATGAAGGCAATCATGAATCCTCCCATCAGGAGAAATCCTGTCAGGCCTTCCGGCTGGAATTTTAACAAATCGAAATAGTCGAAAGAAAGGACCCCGGATTTATATGCATTCAGGAATGCCATTCCAAGGATAGCCAGGAACATAAGCAATCCGCTGGCCTGCGTAAACAGAAAGAATTTAAAGGCAGCATACATCCGGTTTTCATGTCCCCAGATACCGATCAGGAAATACATCGGGATCAGCATGATCTCCCAGAAAAAGTAGAAGAGGAAAAGGTCGAGTGCTGTGAATACCCCAATGATTCCGGCCAGGATCCACAAAAGGTTAAAATAATAGAATCCAGTCCTTTCCTTGATCTCATTCCATGAGGTAAGAACCCCGAGCACACCCAGGAACAAGGTAAGGAGGATCATGACCATGCTCAGGCCATCGACGGCCATGTGAAAACTGATCCCGAACTGGGGTATCCAGGGGAATCTCAGGTCAACCATCCATGCCCCTGCCATGCCTTCCATGGAACGATTATAATTCTGAATGCAGAACACGATCGACATCAGGAATGCCACAAGCGATGTTCCCAGGGAGAAGTTCCTTGCGAAATTCGGGCTGACCCTGCCGGCGAACCAAGCGACCAGGCCTCCGATCATCAATACCAGTATGATATATACTATGATCATAGGAACAACACGATAGTTAATGTGAGAACAATTCCGATCGCAATGCCGGCAGCGTACCAGCGCAGGTTCCCGGTGATGGTTACCCTTAAAAGGTCATGCAACAGCACAGTCAGGCGGGAAATGCCCGCGTAGATCTTATCGGTAATATCATTTTTATTGATATTCGAAAGCCAGACAAAGGGTTTTACGATTACGTTGTCATATAACCAATCGAATCCAAGCCCTTTTAGCAGGAATTCGTGAAGTCCCGCTCCGAATGACGACGATTTAAATTTATACAGCATGGCCGGTTTCTTAAACCAGAAATTCCAGGCTAGAAAAATTCCAAACAATCCTGTCAGGGCCGTGATCACCTGGAAAATGACTTCGGAACTTCCTTCCTCATGGCCCATCTTCACTTCAGGCAACACATTATTCAGAAATCCTGAAAACAAAGTAACATGTCCCAGGCTGTGAGGGAGTTCGATAAACCCGCCGATGATTGACAGTACTGCAAGAATTATCAAAGGTAAGGTCATGGCCATTCCAGGGGGGTGATGAACATGGGTCTTTACTTCCCCGAAGAAAGTGACGAAGACCATGCGGAACGTATAAACGGAAGTGACAAAGGCGCCGAAGAATGCTGCTGCCCAAAGGACAGGGCTGCCATAATCGGAAGACCAGGCATACCAAAGGATGGCATCCTTGCTGTAGAATCCGGCTGTAATTAATGGCAGGGCCGCAAGTGCGCCTGCGCCGGCCAGAAAGGTCCAGAATATAACCGGGAGTTCTTTTCGCAATCCTCCCATTTTGAAAATATTCTGTTCATGGTGCAGGGCGTGAATAATTGCTCCTGCGGCAAGGAAGAGAAGGGCTTTAAAGAAGGCATGGATCATGAAATGGAATATGCCGGCAGCCCAGGCCCCCACTCCGAGGGCAAGGATCATATACCCGATCTGGCTGATGGTGGAATATGCAAGAACACGTTTAATATCATATTGAGCGATAGCCGCAAATCCGGCAAGAACAAGGGTAACGGCGCCGGTGGTAGCGACGGCTGTCATGGCCATTGGAGAAAGTTCATAGATCGTATGCGTACGGGCAATGAGGTATACTCCGGCGGTAACCATGGTAGCCGCATGGATTAGGGCGCTGACAGGCGAAGGCCCCGCCATGGCATCCGGAAGCCATGTCTGCAAAGGCACCTGGGCGGATTTACCCATTGCACCACCCAGCAACAACAGTGCAATCCAGGTTGGAAGGGCAGAACCTGTATTCCACAACGACGGCGCCTTGGTTATGATTTCCCTGATATCGAGCGTATTGAAATGGATAATCAGGAGAAACAACCCAAGGGCCATTGCCGTATCCCCCACCCTGGTTACAATAAACGCCTTTCGGGCTGCGGCCCCGTTGGCAGGATCTTTATAGTAAAATCCGATGAGGAGAAAACTGCACAATCCCACTCCTTCCCATCCGAGGTAGAGCAGAACAAGATTATCGGCCATGACAAGATTCAGCATGGCAAACACGAAAAGATTCATGTAAGAAAAAAATCTCGAATATCCTTCATCTTCATGCATGTACTCCGCCGAATACACATGAATAAGGAATCCTACGAATGTCACGACAAACATGAACACGATGGTGAGTGCATCGATATGATAGGCGATTGACGGAGAGAATCCCCCGATGCTGATCCATGTCCATAACTTCAGGTTATAATAATGATTTTCCGGAGGCGATTGCATGAACTGAAACCCGATGATCAGGGCAAGGAGGGCAGCCAGACCGATCGATCCGGCGCCGATCATTGAGGCCATCTTTTTAGAAAGTTTAGTGCCCCCAAATGCCAGGACCAGGAATCCTGCAAAAGGCAGCCAGGGGATCAACCATGAATAACCAATCATATCCGGTATGCTATGAAATTTTTATTAATCATAAATTATTATCCCTTCATTTTCCCAAGGGAATCCACATCAAGGGATTTATTCAAATGAAACATTTGCAGCACCAGGGCAAGCCCCACGGATACTTCGGCCGCTGCCATGGCAAGAATAAAGATGAACATGACCTGTCCGTCAGGCTGAACCCAGCGCGAGCCTGCCACTACAAAGGCAAGGCCTGCGGCGTTCAGCATGATCTCAACCGACATAAGCATCAGGATCACATTTCTCCTCGACAGCACCCCGATCAAACCCAGGACAAAGAGGATTGATGCAAGAATTAATCCGTATTGTACAGGAATTCCGTTCATACTTTATCTCCTTCCAGGAATCTATGTTTGATTTTTCTTTTCGTCCTTCCCACATGGTATGCCCCCACGATCCCGGCCATCAACATTACGGCAGCCAGTTCAACGCCAAGAACATACTGGGTGAACAACGATATCCCAACCTGTTTCGGGGTGACAACTGCCTGTTCGGCAGGGACTGAAGTGTTCATGGTAATCATATAGGTCATTTCAATAAACAAAATCAGCGCAAGGAAAGCGGGCCCGCCCCACACTCCGGGCGTAAGCCATTTTGCGCCCTTCACTTCGGACTCGGACCCTATATTCAGCATCATGATCACAAAGATGAACAGAACCATGATGGCCCCGGCATACACGATAATTTCCAGGGCGGCGATAAAATGAGCGCCCATCACAAAAAATACGATGGCTACCGAGATCAGTGAAACGATAAGGTATAACAAGGCGTGAACGGCATTGGTCCTTGTAATAGCTAGAACCGTTGCGATCACGGCAATAAATGCGGCTATGAAAAAAACAATTAACATTTTAATTCATTATAAACATTTCCGTCTTTTCATATCAATATCCAAATCCCGTTTATGGGACAAGGCTCCTGACATCAACCGGCGGTGTTTCGTTTTCCGCCTGGCCTTTATCTTT
>DATDPY010000173.1:0-2725 GCA_035292565.1 Cyclobacteriaceae bacterium
AAGTTGAAGACCTAATTGAATACGCTAAAGGCAAATCGGTCGGCGTATGGCTCTGGTACAACAGCGGGGGGCCTCATAATACGGTAACAGAAGCCCCAAAGAATCTGATGTTCAGGCGGGATGTCAGGCGCAAGGAATTCCAGCGGCTCAGCAACCTGGGTGTTAAAGGCGTGAAGATTGATTTCTTCCAAAGCGATAAGCCGGAGATGATCAGGCTATATCATGAGATCCTCCAAGATGCCAAGGAATTCAGGATCATGTGCAATTTTCACGGATGCACCCTCCCGCGCGGATGGGCTCGCACCTACCCTCATAATCTCAGCTCGGAAGCTGTGAGAGGAGCTGAATGTTATATCTTCGACAGGGCATTCCCGGAATCAGCTCCCGTGCAAAATTGTATTTTGCCCTTTACCCGAAATGCCGTTGGGTCGATGGATTACACCCCTGTGGCTTTATCCGATCAGAACTACAAACACCTCACAACTTATGGACATGAAATTGCATTGTCGGTAATTTTTGAAAGCGGCATCCAGCATTTCGCCGACAAAGCTGCCGTTTATCTGCAGCTTCCTGATTTTGCCAGGAATTTTCTCTCATCAGTCCCCAATACCTGGGACCGGACAATATTCCTTGACGGGTATCCGGGGGAATTCATTGTTCTGGCCCGTCAAAAAAACGGGCAATGGTACATCGGGGGAATTAACGGAACCACAGAAGAAAAAGAAATTACGATCAGCCTGCCTTTTATCAATGAGGGTTCGCAACTCCTGGAAATAATTACCGATGGCGAAAAAGAGAGGTCATTCATGTACTTTAAGAAACCGTTCGATAAAGCAACTGCCATTCCGCTGACCCTTATACCCAGGGGCGGATTTGCAGGAAGGCTGATCATGGAGGAGTAGGATTTTCCCGGAATTAACAAAATTCAATTATGCGCCTTACCTTGTTCGCTCTATGTCTGGGCTGTCTTATCAACTGCAAAACAAGCTATGACAAAATCCGCATCCTGACGGCGGGGATTGCCCATGAATCGAATTCCTTCAATCCCTGGCCGACATTGGAAAATGATTTTCAGGCACTCCGGGGTGAGGCCATCCTGAAAAACCAGGAATGGGCGGAGTATCTCATGAATGAAGGCGTCGAGATCATTCCAGTACTTCATTCCCACGCAGGCCCATATGGAACGGTGGACGGGCCAGTGTATGAAAAATTCAGGGATGAGATCCTCGGGGGCATCAGAAAGGCCGGTAAAATCGACGGGATATATCTTGAAATGCACGGGGCCCTGAATGTGCGGGGTTATGACGATGCTCAGCTTGACTTCATCAGGGCAATCCGTGAAATTACCGGCAATGATATGCTGATCGCAGGGAGTTTTGATCTTCATGGAAATATTTCAGCAGATTTTGCAGGAGAATTGAATATGCTGACAGCCTACCGTACCGCTCCTCATGTGGATGGTCAGGCAACAAGATTGCGTGCCGTAAAAATGCTGTTAAAAGCAATCAGGGAAGATCTTCAACCGGTCATTGCGCACATAAATATTCCCGTGCTGATCCCGGGAGAAAAGGGAATTACTTCTGTCGAACCATTAAGTGCATTATATTCCCGCCTGCCATCCTTGGGTACGAAGGAGGGGCTTCTGGATGCTTCCATCTTTGCCGGTATGCCATGGACGGATGTGCCCCGCGCGGGGATGAGCGTGCAGGTGGTGGCGCAGGATAGGTCTTTTCAGGAAAAAGCCAGACAGGAAGCGAATGCCCTTGCAAAAGAAATCTGGGACCAGAGACAAAATTTAAAATTCGATGTGCCAGTCAGCAATATCGACGACGCAATCAAAGATGCTACAGACGCTACAGAGTCGACGGTATTCATCACCGATTCCGGAGATAATACCACAGCAGGCGCTGCAGGAGATAATACATTCGTTTTGTCTAAGCTCATGTCATATGAAGTCGCCGATGCTGTTGTTGCCGGTATTACTGATCCCGAAGCCGTAAAAGCCTGTGAAAAAGCGGGAGTTGGTAAGGAAATCGATTTAACCATCGGCGGGAAGATCGATACGGTTTTCGGACAAGCATTGAAAATCAATGGGAAAGTTCATGCAATATTTTCTCCCTCAGGACCGGACAACCGGAGGGGCAGCCAGGTTGTCGTTAAACTGAACGGAATTACCCTGGTGCTTATTAGCGATGTTATGTCCTTCACCTCTCCTCAGGACTTTGAAAATGTTGGTATCGATCCGCTTAAACATAAGATTGTCGTGGTAAAGCTGGGTTATTTATTCCAGGAACTCAGAGATATTGCGCCCCGGACGATCATGGCGCTGACACCGGGATTCGCCAACCAGGTGATCGAAAATCTTCCATACCGGAATGTCCGTCGCCCGATATACCCATTGGACCCCGATATGACCTGGGCCCCGTAGTCCACAGTGGCTATCTTATGTACCGGCAGAACGTTTTTAAAATCAGGAACACAGCGTGAGAAGAATATTTAGCTTTTTCTTTTTCCTCTCAATACATTTCAGCGCCATAGCTCAGCCTGACAGCACAGATAATTTATCTAACAATAAATTTGACCGGCAATACCTCAGTTTAAGGAATAATATTGTCCCTGCAGGATTGATCGTGTCAAGCCTGGTGGTGGAATTTTCTGGAATTAAGAAACGTTGGCAGGAGAAGATCCCCGACACGCACACGGATATCGAAGACTATCTTCAATA
>DATDPY010000174.1:0-3550 GCA_035292565.1 Cyclobacteriaceae bacterium
ACCCTCCAGGTGACATTCGAATTTGCATCAGGCTCCATCATCATGTTTAGCGATTATGAAGCGAACAGCGGATCGGTCATGCCATTCGGAGAGATCGAAATCCGGGGGACCAAGGGCACGTTACAGGCCCATGAAAATGCATATAAAATCATTCCGGCACGGAAAGGCCAGTTCCAGACCTGGGATCCGATGATCGAAGCAGAAGAATTTGAAAACCAGAGTCGTGTGCTCGATGATGGCAGCAGTGCCGTCAGCACCACTGCACTGATCAGGGACTTCCTTGATTGTATCAAATCCAGGAATACTCCCCTCTGCCCCCTGGAGGAAGGCCATCGATCGACAAGCTTTGCCCATCTCGCGAACATCGCCCTTGCAACAAAATCGAGACTGGAATGGGATGGGGAGAAAGAAGTATTCACTAATAATACAGAAGCTAATAAACTATTACATTATGAGTACCGTAAACCCTGGAGTTTGGTGTGAGAAATAATTCATCATTGAAAGTTCGGAACAATTGTTTCAATTTATGATTCATTTGGCATTATTTATAGATCACAACTATCCGTTAAAGTTTCTTTAATAGTTTACATCTCGCGATTCACTTTTGTCGTTAACCGGGATTTCGTTTAATGAACGTCAGCCCTCTCCCCTTATCCCGCCAGGGGCGGGACAAGGGGAGAGTTGCATCTCGTCTTTAAACAAAGATCACGTTAAAGGAAAGAGTTTCCTTGAATGAGATGGTAGGAATATTCCGATCTTACTGATTATTATTGATCGTCGCATCTTCGAAATCGGTGGCCTGGGATTGCGATTACGACGAAAAAAGTTTGTATATTGAAGCCATTGGATTTTTCCTGTTGACTGTAAATTTTAACGGACAATAATGATTACCGGATTATAAATATCGTTATGAAAATTTATTCGAATGTCAACCACACGAAGAGATTTTATAAAAGCCACGGCCGCCGGAGCAGGAATGATCATCTGTTCTCCTTTGTCAGGAATGATGAATTGGGATCGACACAAGAAACAAATCACCATCACCGACGTCGATTCGAATTTTGAACGGGAACCGCTGATCCGGCCATTCGGTTTCAAAGGAGGGTATATGCACGAGATCTGGCAGTCGGCTGTGATGCTGAAAAGTTCCTCCGGCATCCGGAAGATCGGAATTTGTACGCATAGTGTTCTTTGGTCCGATGCTTCCGTTTTCAGCGCTCATTCCGAAAGCGGAGGAAATGCCCTGATGTATGCCATGACCGAATACGGCCTTCGATTGTTAAAAGGTGCAACTTTTACCGATCCTGTAGAACTGTTGGATGAGCTTTGGCCCCGCGTTCTCGATTACGGAAAAAAAGTCTGCAGTAATGATAACCTGCGTCAGACATTCGCCCTGAATGCACTGGTTGGTATTGATAATGCCGTCTGGCTTTTATATGCTGCGGAAAATGGCATCAACAATTTCGATGATCTGATACCTGCCGCCTATAAGCCGGCACTGTCATACCATCATAAAAAGATCGCAAGTATTCCCCTGATGGCCTACTCAATTCCCGTTTCAGAAATTAAAAACGCCGTCGACCAGGGGTATTTCTTCATCAAGATCAAGATCGGCCAGCCGGGCACCCAGGATGAAATGCTTGAAAAGGATATGGCACGGCTGACGGAAATTCATAAAGCCATTGGCCATGCGGATACGCCCTATACTAAGGATGGGAAATTGCCGTATTATTTTGATGCCAACGGCCGTTATGAAAGCAAGGATACGCTTCTGCGCCTTCTTGACCACGCGAAAAAAATAGGAGCTTTTGACCAGATTGCCGTCCTTGAAGAGCCCTTCGATGAATACCTGGAAATCGATATTAATGATATTCCCTTGAGGATTGCTGCAGATGAAAGCGCCCATACCGAGATTGACGCTTTCGTCCGTATCCAGATGGGGTACAAGGCGATTGCCGTGAAAGCTATTGCCAAAACGTTAAGCATGACCATGAAAATCGCCAGGGTTGCGCATGAACACAATATACCTTGTTTTTGTGCTGATCTTACCGTGAACCCGATCCTGGTGGAATGGAATAAAAACGTAGCGGCCCGGCTTTCGCCTTTTCCGGGACTTGGGCTGGGACTCCTCGAGACCAACGGACACCAGAATTATTGTAATTGGGAAGTCATGCGGGGATACCATCCGGCGAAAGATGCTTCATGGGCACAGACGAAAAACGGAGTATTCGAATTGAATGAAGAATACTATAATCTAAGCGGTGGAATTTTCATGCCGTCGCAACATTACCAGGATATCTTTTCAGTTGAATAGATCAGATTTAATAAAACTATTAATATAAGCTAAGGTGGCGGATTATTGAGACCATCTGAAACCGCCTGGATTTTTTAAATTAATTTTTAACTTTTTAAGGTCTATGAAAGATTTAACGGTAATGGTCGTTATGCTAACCATTCTATCCCCTGTATTTAGTCAGGATTTAATAATCCGCCAAAACGGAGACAGCTTAAACTGCGAGATCTCCCGTGAAGACAGTCTTATAATCTATTTCAATATTATTAAAAACAGAAAAATAGTCAGGACTTTAATTAAAAAGTCAGATGTAAGTTTTACAATGAAAGGATTTTACGGCGATCAAATGAATAAGTATAGAACAGCTTCGAAGATAAACTTTTCTTTTGGAAGCGGCAACCTAACCGGGAAGAGTGGAGAAGGATTATCATCCGCGGAGCAAGAATATGTGAAGAAAATCAGAAGCGGGTTTACATTTGAAACAGATTTTATTTTATTTCCTTCAAGTTCCCTCGGTGTTGGAATCACCTTTAGTCATTTTAATACAAAAAACTCATCCCGGACTTTTTGCGATAATCTATCAGTTAATTTTCTTGGTGGCACATTCCTGACTCAGAAAACATTTCCCAGAAGTAAAGGACATGTTTATTTGTCTTCTTCAATAGGATGGATGCATTTGATGAACAATGCCGAAAAAAACCGGGTTGACTTCAGAATTTATGGGAATACAATCGGTGCGAAAATTCAAGTTGGATTTGATATAATGATTTCAAAAGCATTGGGAATAGGTATCGATCTAGGGTTTATCGGAGGAATAATAAAAAACCTGAAATCGGACAATGTTTTTGTCGCAACGGATTTAGATGAACCAGGAGATATTTCAAGGATCGACTGTTTAGCGGGATTGAAATTCCATCCTCATTAATAAGTAATAGGAGTTCTACAAGAAGCAGTTGAGTTAAAACAATGTTAAGATTCACCTTTAATATTATAAGAATTTCCGGTCACCTGCCTTATCGTTGAATGTCGCCCGATTTTTAGCAGAACTGGTCATTCTTATTATTAACGCAGATTAAAATCCCAAAAATTTTGATTAAATTTATATCGTCATAATATCCAGAAATATGCGAAGGCGTAAATTCCTTGAATTATCATCAATAGGCTCGGCCGCCTTTGTGTCTTCATTCTATATTTCCGCATTGGGGAATGACCGTAAGCTGAAGATAGGCCTTATCGGCAGCGGCTGGTACGGCATGG
>DATDPY010000175.1:0-4283 GCA_035292565.1 Cyclobacteriaceae bacterium
TTTTCCTGGCTGCAATTTTTTACAGCATTGGACATCCATATGTGGATGGAACCCGGAGGGGAAATGAAATTCAATCTTCTAATGGAACTGAATCCAAGAGTATAGTCACAAATTCGGATGTCAACGATATCGGAGTTTCAGCCGATAAGGGATTGGGAGAAAATATCATTGCAAAGTCAATATCGGAAGACCAGAACACAGAGGTTATTGAAAGCTGGTCGATGTTGTTTGTTCTTTTGCTTTCAACATTTATCGGCCTGGGCGTCATACTTCGGGTTTCACGATTATTACATACCCCGCTTATGTCGCTGACCAATGCCATCTCCGCGATTGCCGTAATCGGATCCATTACGGTTACCGGCGAAAATTATCCTTTAGGAATCAGGGTAATGGGCGCAATTGCCCTGTTTGCCTCCATGACGAACATTGTCAGCGGCTTTTTGATCACTGACAGGATGCTTAAAATGTTCAAACAAAAACCCAGGGAGGGCAAGTCATGATACAAGGGATTATTCAGTTTTCGTACCTGGTTGCCACTGCCTTGTTCATTTTCTCCCTGCATTGGATGAACAATCCAAGGACCGCGCGCCATGGGGTTTTTGCCGGGGTACTGGCGATGACTATCGGTGTCATCGCCACATGGATCCAGCCCGGGATTATTCACCATATCTGGATCATTTTTGCTATCCTTGCAGGTTTCGCCGTCGGCGTGCCGTTATCAAAAGTACCCCTTACCGCGGTGCCCCAGCGAACAGCATTATCACATGCATTCGGTGGCCTGGCTGCCGGCCTTGTGGGCACGGCAAAATTTTACCTCTGGCTTGGTGAGGGGGCCGGCGAACTCACAGGATTACGGATGATCGCCATTCTCGCGGAGGTGATTCTGGGATTTGTAACGCTTACCGGGAGCCTTCTGGCTGCAGGCAAATTACAGGAGATCAAATGGATACCACAACGCCCGGTTACCTATCCTTTGCAGAATGTAACGAATATTGCCATCCTTTTACTGGCTGTTGCCATCGGAACCTGGCTTGCCATTTCCCCGGAAGGCCCTTATTCAGCATATTTATTCATAGTCATCATCATTTTATCGCTGTTATTCGGGGTGTTGATGATCATACCGATCGGGGGCGCTGATATGCCCACTGTAATATCAATTCTCAATTCCTACGCAGGATTATCGGCAGTTGCCATGGGATTTGTACTTGACAACAAACTGCTGATTATCGCCGGCGCCCTCGACGGTTCAAGCGGGCTTATACTTTCGATTATTATGTGCCGGGCAATGAACCGGTCGTTTACCAATGTATTATTTGGCGCATTCGGCCAGGTCGCGACTTCGAAAGTTGCCCAGGAACATCATGTATATAAATCGGAAACGATCGAAGGCGCGGCATTGGTGCTGGAACAGTCCAGCCTGGTTGTCATCGTGCCCGGGTATGGCATGGCGGTAGCCCAGGCCCAGCACCGGGTAAGGGATTTATACCTTGAGCTTGTGCGACGTGACATAAAGGTAAAATTTGCCATTCATCCTGTTGCAGGACGTATGCCCGGACACATGAATGTGCTGCTGGCAGAAGCGGAAATCCCCTATGAGGATCTTATGGAAATGGATGAGATAAATCCTGAAATGCCGCAATGTGATGTGGCAATCGTCATCGGCGCAAACGATGTTGTTAATCCCGCAGCAAGATATGATAAGAGTACCCCAATCTTTGGAATGCCCATCATCGATGCTGATAAAGCAAGGACCGTATTCGCCATAAAGAGGAGCAAAAATCCCGGGTTTGCGGGAATCGATAACGAGCTTTATTTTCTGGATAAGACTTTCATGCTGTTTGGGGATGCAAAGACCGTTGTGGGAAATCTGTTCAAAAAACTGGCTGAAAATAATTCAAACTAGGTAGGGGAATTCACCCAAGGTTTCTGCGGGGCCGGCTATTTATGATACCTGATCTCACCGTTAAGAACAATAGCGCTGTGTTTCATGATCTCGTTATTCAGATCAATATTTGCCACACCCTGGTTCAGGAAAACCTTGATGTAGTTAAAAATGTTCTTGCAGTAAAGCTGGCTTGCATGTAAAGGGAGCGTGGAAGAAAGTTCCTTGATACCGATAATGGTTATCGTTCCGATCCGCGCGATTTCACCAGGCCGGGTTAATTCACAATTGCCTCCTGCTGAAGCAGCCAGGTCCACGATGACGCTTCCCTGTTTCATGGATTCTACCATTTCCCGTGTGATGAGGATCGGCGCAAGTTTACTTCTGAGCAGTGCCGTCGTGATCACTACATCCGATTTGGAGACCCTGTCGGCAATCAACTCGCGCTGCTTTGTTTTGTATTCCTCAGTCTGCTCAACGGCATAGCCGCCAGCTTTCTTATCGTCCTTTGCTCCTTCTACCTCTACGAATTTGGCGCCAAGACTTTCCACTTCTTCCTTGGCGGCATGCCTTGTGTCGAATGCCTCAACAATGGAGCCCAGCCGTCGTGCCGTGGCAATAGCCTGCAGCCCTGCGACGCCTGCACCTAGTATCAGCACCCTTGATGGTGGGATGCTTCCCGCGGCTGTGGTCAGCATGGGGAAATATCTTGGAAGATACCCGGCAGCCATGATAACCGCTTTATATCCGGATATGGAAGCCATGGATGAGAGAATGTCCATGGTCTGGGCCATGGTGATCCTTGGAATCATATCGAGGCTCAGGGCTGTTATTCCCGCCCTGCCTAGCACACTTACGATTTCCTCGTTCATGTAGGGATGAAATGATGAAATATAAATTGCCGATTTATGCATTTTCATTATTTCATTTTCATCCAGGGCGGTGATTGAAATGTTCAGACCTGCCATCCTGAGAATTTCTTCGCGGCTTTTAATCTTTGCGCCGATTTTTTCATATTCCTGATCAGAGAAATAGGAACTCGCCCCGGCTGAAGGCTCAACCCAAATCTCGTTTCCATCCTTACCTAATTTTGATGCAACCTCTGGCACGATGGAAACCCTCGTATCATCCTGTTCCCTGATTATTCCTATAATCATCTTTGCCGCTGTTAAAAGAATGTCAAAAATAAAGATATAAAATTAATTCAACTGGTTTTGACGGCCCAAAATGTCCTTGCAACAAAAATTTCATGCTGATCCTCCGATCTCCGGATTATGGTCTGAAAGGTGTTGGGTTCACCTGCCGGATATGTGGCTGCATTCAGCTTTTCAGAATAGAGCGCCTCATTCAGGTAGTTTATTTCCAGGCTAACCAGCCGGTTATTCTGCCTGAAGTCCCTGGTGAAATTATCGGAAACCCAGCGGATATAGGTAATATTGTTCACATGGTTGTTCATGTCGAGATCCGAATATTTTACCTCGAAATCCGATCCGGCAATTCCCGGAACAGCAACCTGCAATTTATCGAGCGGAAGGTCCTCCCTCAGTCTACCTGGGGTTTTCGGAATTAACTCCAAAACCTTATCCGGGATTTTGACAGGCTTCCGCAGGATGATATCAAGCATCATCAATGAAGTGCGGGCCATCCCGATCACTTCATCCCCGGTGTTCAGTATATGAAAATCCCTGACGGAAAATGCCGGCGTCGTTTCTTCTACCCAGGATTCGATCTTGATGGCGTCCCCTAAGACCGGAACTCTGATTAGTTTAATGGCCTGGCGGGTAAGGACCCATGTTTTATTTTCCTTAATCAGGTCTTCGAAACCCAATGATCTGGCCGAGGCATGGTTATGGGCTACCTCCTGGAGAAAGGATGCCAGTCCATGGATAGAGGCCATCCCATCAGGATCAACAAAATAATGGGTCACCATAAAGTCCTGCTTCCAGATCGCCGGATTTCCATGAACTGAATTATCGGTCATTGTTCAGCAATTAGCGCCTGGGTTGGGAGACCATTTCAAATTGAAGCAACCCGCCTGCCATAATGGAATCGTGCGGCAGAATGTATTGGTCATAATTCCTGCCGTTGAGGCGGATGCTTCCGACATAGCTGTTTTCATCGCTGAGATTTTCTGCCACAATGGAGAAGGTCTTTCCGTTTGTGAGACGGAGATCGACATGCGGAAAGAGGGGAATCCCGATGTCATACAATCCAGAGGAAGGATTCACGGGATAAAAACCGAGGGCGCTGAAAATATACCATGCCGACATTTGTCCGCAATCTTCATTTCCTGCCAGCCCCTCCGGCTTATTGGAATACATCGTATTCATGATTTGCCTGACTTTTTCCTGCGTTTTCCAGGGCTGACCACAATAATTATACAAGTAGGGAATATGATGAC
>DATDPY010000176.1:0-2102 GCA_035292565.1 Cyclobacteriaceae bacterium
AATGAAAGCCATCTCACTTGAACAGATCGGCGCCAAGGATAAGGCCATAGAAGAATACGAGACGCTTTATCTGAAAAATAGCCAGCAACTGGATTATTTGTATAAGACCACCTTCCTTCAATATGAGGTTCAGCGCTTCAAGGAAGCCAGCACAAATGCCGATATTCTGCTTGCAAATAAAAAAATCGATTCCCTTGAAATCACCTTTCCGAAAGGCGAAACAGAACAACAGCAGGTGCCGATGCGGGCATCCTTGTTAAACCTGAAAGGCCTGATTGAACAAGCCCAGGGAAATAAAGAGGAAGCCAGGAAACATTTCGATGCCGCACTGGTCTTAACCCCTGACTTTTTCATTGCCAGGCAAAACCTTGATTTGTTGATCAAATCGGAAAAATAACCGCTGAATTCCAAAGCAGGTCTTTCCTGATGCAACCCTGGCACATTTTTTTTGTCTTTAAGTCGTAAAATGAGCTTTGCCGGCCAAAAGCAACCCGATGAGATCCAATTATGGATAGGGAAAAGCCTGAACGGGGACCGTTCATCGCAATATGCCATTTACAAACAGTATTCGAAAGCCATGTATAATATTAGTCACCGGATAACAGGAAATGAAGAGGATGCCAGGGATGTTTTGCAGGAGGCGTTTGTAAATGCATTCAGAAATCTCGGATCATACCGCGGGGAATCTTCTTTCGGGGCATGGTTAAAAAAGATTGTCGTCAACCAGGCAATCAGTCATATCAGGAAACAGAAGCCGCTTTACAAACCGTTGGAAGACCTTCCGGACACGCCTGTAGATGATGCCGGTTGGGAGGACCACGATAATCCTGTAATGGACCCCGGCAGGATCAGGAATGCGATCCGGGAATTGCCGGACGGATTCAGGACCGTGTTCTCGCTGTACCTTCTCGAAGGTTATGATCATGCCGAGATCGGCCAGATCCTGGGTATATCCGAATCAACTTCGAAATCACAGTATCTCAGGGCAAAGAAAAGGCTAAAGGAAATTCTGAAAATAAACGGTTAACAGGATGGATCAGCTTGAAAAATACATTCGCGATCACCGGGATGAAATCGATATCGATATGCCCGGCGATGATCCATGGAATACAATCCGCCGGAGGCTTGACAGGGAAGGCAGGAGCGGGCCGCTTATCGGTACATGGATATGGAAAGCCGCGTCCATTATATTATTGCTTACGGTTGCCGGGTTGCTCGTGGAACGGCAGTACAGGCATTCACGTCTGACAACCGTAATACAGGGAGATGATCAACTGATCGAATTCCGCCAGGTTGAGGATTATTATACGTCGGTTATCGATGTTAAGCAGAAGGAAATTACCGATTACCTCGAGGAAAATCCTTCCTTCGCGAAAGAGTTTTCAATGGATATAGCGCAGCTTGACTCGATTTATTCTGAATTGAAAACTGATCTAAGTGAAAATTACAACGAAAAGATCCTCAATGCCATGACCGTGAACCTCAGGACTCAAATAGAAATATTAAACCAGCAGCTCAATATTTTGAAGAGGATAAAAATTAATAAAGAAAATGAACAGAAAAGTATTTAATTCCGCATTTCTTATTCTCGTATGGACTCTATCGTTCCATAGTGGTTATGCGAAAGCTGACTACGAGGAACGCAAACAAATCAATAAAACATACCAGGTAACCGCTTCAACGTCTGTATCATTTACCAATTCATTTGGCAGGCTTCATATCAATACATGGGATAAGAGTGAGCTCCAGGTCGACATAGAGGTTATTACCCGATCATCGAGCCAAACCAGGGCAAAGGAGATGCTTGATAGGATCAGGATTAACATAAGCGATGCTGCGCCGTCCGCCAGCATTTCGTTTATGACGGTCATTTCTGAAATGAAGTCATCGGGAAATAATTCCTTTGAGATTAACTATACCGTAAACATGCCGAAGGATAATCCATTATATGTCAAGAAAAGCTTCGGGGATGCCTATATCGGTGACTATAACGGTAAATTAACCCTGAATGAGTCCTATGGAAACCTCAAGGCGGAAGACCTCAGCGGGGAAACCTCCATCGACCTTTCCTTTGGCGGAGGCACAAGCTCGATCGGAAGCCT
>DATDPY010000177.1:0-14086 GCA_035292565.1 Cyclobacteriaceae bacterium
ACCACGATGGATATGTCGGCATCTTTCGCCAGCCTTCCCCCGTCGTTGCCTGTCAAAGCAATGACCTGCATTCCCGAACTATGGGCGGCTGCCCCGGCCCCGACAACGTTTTCCGAATTCCCACTGGTTGAAATGGCAAGCAGAATATCGCCCTTCCTTCCGAGGGCTTCAATGTACCGCGAGAAAATCCTGGAGAACCCGAAGTCATTTCCCACGCATGAAATGTGCGACGGATCGGATATTGAAATTGCCGGCAGGGGTTTCCGGTCTTCCCGGAATCTTCCTGTCATTTCCTCGGCAAAGTGCATGGCGTCGCAGTGCGATCCGCCGTTACCGCAGGTGATAATTTTGTTTCCGTGGCTGATGGCGCCTGCAATGGCTATTGCGGCTTTTTCAATTTTTTCAAACATAGCTGGTTCATTTATAAAGTTATTCAGTACTGTCCTCGATTCTTCGAACTGTTCTTCTATTAATCCCCTGATATTCATTAGTTCCCCTGCTGGCCCTTTTTTACCTCAGCTGAAGAAACCTGTGCCGACTTTTCGATATCGTATAATTTTGATTTCAGTAAATGCATATCTTTTTCCTTTTTCGATACCGCCCCTTTCAGCTGGCGAATTTCAATAGTATAGATCAGGATAAGCCCCAGGAACATTAGCATCCCGACCAATGGGAAGTACCACATATTGGGAACTTTTGCCTGCATATCAAATAATTCATCAAATGATTTTCCGAAATTATGGCTAATGCGGTATGAAATGATAAGGACGATGAGGTTTAGTACAAAGTATACCCCGATATATATCCATTTGAATTTCTGAAACCGGCTCATATCACTGAACAAAGACATTTACAGGAGATTAGTGTTAAAAACTTAACTAATTTGATTAAAATAAATTGTAATTCAAACCGAAACTTAAAATCAGTAATCAAATATCTTTTTGGGGATATTCCAGCGGAAATTCATTCCTGAATAAGTTGTCCTGCTGTCGAGCGGGTCATATTCGCTCGAAATATCATGCAGGGTAAATTCAAGGTCGAAAAATACATTATGTCTGAGTTGGTAGGTAACCGCCATATTCAGGTATTTGAACCAGGTTTTATATCCCTGCCCGGTAAAATTTCCATAATCCCTTTCCCTGGTTAAATAACTTTTCATAATATTTTTGCCCCAGTTGGAACCTGGGTCGTCTTCCCCATATGCTGAATTGATCCCGGTAAGGTTCAGCATAAGTCTCGGCATGGGCTGGTACCTTGCTGAAAAGATCCATTCCCTGAAATTCGCGCCGTACGGATGTGCAAGCGGCATCCGGTAATTACTAAAATTTGTGTAAATGTCTTTATGAGAATAAGTATACGGCTTTGAAATATTAAATTCAAGCTGGGCGTCGAGGTTTTCGATCCCGGCAACATTCATGTATTTTAAGCCAGCCTGCGCCCCGTATTTATTTGCCCACCATCCTTCACCCGAGGTAACTTCATCCAGTTTGAACTCATCAAGCAGAAGCTGGGAATAAAGGGAAAAATGATTTAGGAAATTCCATTTAACGTCGGCGCCGACAAACACATTGTTCCGGCTCCCTCCCTGGTGTTCCAGGGCACGGTAAAAAATAAGCGGGTTAAGATAACCGATCTCAAAAGCGTGTGTGCTGTCGCCAACGATCACAGTTTCGAATATTCCCAGATTCAAATTCCGGCCGGCATTGAAGCTCAGGTGATGATGTGCCAGAAATTTTTTAGGATATGTCCCGCCGAGTGATCCCGTATTCGCTGAAGCATAGGCATCAGCATAGTTCTGGGCAAACAGGTTGAAATAATCCAGTTTCCAGATCTTCACATCCATCTTTAAGTATAGATAATTGTTCGAAAAATCGGACAATGCCATGGACCTGATCCCGTTCCCGATAAATGTTTTGCCATGCCCGGCCTGTACTAGCACAGGCTTAACGATATTGAATGAGAAATATCCCGATGCGGTAAAGAAATCAACTCCATCCTTATTATACACTTTCCAGAATCCTTCATTGGGAACGGCCAGGTTCCTTACAATCCAGCTTCGTACATATCCCGGGAAAGCTGCCTGGGTAGTACTCAGGAAGGTGTAATAGGCAATTTTCCCGGCAAGCAACCCGCTGATCTCGAGTCCTCTTGTATTAATATAGGGTGTTACATTCCGGTCTAAGTCGATTCCGCCTGAAAAATACATTACCGGGTTCAGATGCATTTGGAAATCCGGAATATCTACACTGAAAAAATCGCTTTTATATGTATAAAGGTATTTTAATACCGGTCTGCCGCTTTTTGCGGCCGGGTATTCCGTATAAGCATAATTATCAGTAAGAACATAGTCGATATTGAATTTATCCCTCCTGTTATTATTAGTCCGAAGGCTGTCGAGACCGGCAAAAAATTCAGCCACCTGATTCCTCTTGTATGGTTTTACTGAAGTATGAATGCCCGGAGATGCGCTTCCCGTCAGAATTTCATAGCGATCGATCAGGTAGTAGTAGTCGCGGTTCAGGGGAATATCGGGGCTTTGCGACAGGCCGGCACGCGAGCAGCAGATAGACAGTATCCAGAAAAATAAACATACATATCTGTAATTCATTTGAAAAATGTGCATTCCTGTATTAAAATCCGCAGTATTTCCTCATATAATTATACCCCTTCGATGAGCCGAGATCATTTGCATTTGAGAAATCCATACACGCGTTAAAGTTATTGCCCAGCATGGTAGCAGAGACTCCCCGCTTTATATAGGTGTCGGCCAATATACGGCGAATTGTTTTTTCATCGGGCATATTTTTATATTTCTTGTTTAAAAGCATGATAGCCGAGGAATAATCGGCATACGCCCCGCGATAATCGGAGGAATTATATTTACACAATGCGCGGTACCTGTAATTTTTTTCGTCTTCCGGGTCTTTCCCGATAGCCTGGGTAAAATCATCGATAGCGTTCGGATAATCGTCGTATTGCATCCTGATGATTCCCCGCTCCGAGTATGGTGTGTGATCACCAGGTTTCATCCCGATCATCAGGGTATAATCTTCGATGGCAAGCATGGGGTCCCCCACTTCTTTGTAAAGGGTAGCCCTGAACTCAATATAGTCGTACCTGCCTGGATCGAGAGATATTGCGAAAGTCACATCCCTGATAGCCGACTCGAGTATGGATCGGGGAAAATGATTATGCTTTACCTGGTAAGCCTTATATTCTGCTCTTTTATGGTAATATTCAGGTTTCCTGGGATTTAATTGTACTGCCCAATCCAGATCAGTTATCGCTGCCTGTTTGTCGCCCATGGTCAGGAATTTCAGGCGGCTGCTTTCAAAATAAATTTCGGGTTCCGACGGATTCAGGTGTATTGCTTCGGTAAAATCTTTTTCTGCGTTGGAATAGTCCCTTCGGTTTGTCCGCGCAACTGCACGGTACAGGTAATACCGTGCAGCAGTATTGTCCAGGACTTCACGGTGATCGATGGCCTCTGAAAAATCATTGACGGCTGAATCAGAGTTCCCAAGGGCCAGGAATGACAAACCCCTGAGGTAATATGCTTAGTCATTTGCCGAATCAGCCTTCAGGGTGTGGTTCAGCAATTCAATTGCCTCGTAATATTTTCCTCTTTCATATTGATCCCTGGCCATACCAAGGTCGCCCCCGGAAACAACCTGCGCCAATCCCTGTAAGCAGCCTAAAAGGGCATAAACCACGAATGGAAGAATGCGCACGGTTTTCAGTTTGAGGATTACGACAAATTTAAACATATAGGAATAAATAAAACTGCCGGTTTCAGTTGACATCTGCCACTTTTTGACAATTTAACTGCATGGGATTATCTTTGTGGCTCTAAATTTATTGCGAAAATGAAAAAGGACATACATCCTGAATATAAGGAAGTTGTATTTCATGATACTCAGAGCGATTACAAATTCCTGACCCGGTCGACTATGGGTTCCAAGGAAACCATCAAATGGGAAGACGGCAAGTCCTATCCTTTGATAAAAATCGAGGTGAGCTCTGCTTCGCACCCCTTTTATACGGGCAAAAAAATATTTGTTGATACGGCCGGCCGCGTTGAGAAGTTTAATAAGAGATATAAAAAATAGGTTCTGCAAATGCAATGAATACGGCTTCATAACCACACTTATGAAGCCATTTTTTTTTATTCCCATATATTTGCCTTAACATCTCAGGGCCTATATGAATTTTATTCTTTTTGATGATCCAAAAATCCATAAGTCATTATATCCTTTTACGCTGACTCGCCCGGTTGGAAGCCTGCGCCTTGGGATCCTGACTCTTGCAGAAAAATGGGAACGCGCCCTCGGATTGAATGCCTCGTATCATTCCGCTGCCTACCTTTCGGACCTATTTCCACTGAAGACCACTGCAGATAATCTGCTGGTCAATAGCTCTGTCATCCCGGATGAGAACATCGTTACCTCGATTCTGAAATTGCCGTCCGGATCGATCCTTGAAAACGAACAGCATATCCTTGCAGTGCATTCAGGTAAAGAGAATATTCCTACCCTTGGCGACCTGCCAGAACGCGGTAATTTGAAAAGCATATATTTCAGACACCCGGTTAAGTTTATCACCAGGCCATGGGACCTGTTTCTCGAAAACAGCAATGAATTGTTACGGGACTTTATCATGCTGACATCAGGCAGGCAAACGAAAAATATGCCCGATCCTTATACCCGTACTTATCATGAAAGAAATGTGTTTATTGAAGATGGAGCTAAAATCAGGGCGGCGGTAATCAATGCTGAAGACGGGCCCGTTTACATTGGGAATAATGCCCAGATCCGGGAAGGGTCTTTAATCTGCGGACCAGCAGCCATCCTCGAGGGAGCAGAACTTTCTATGGGTGTGAAGATCAGGCCGAATACGACCATTGGACCTTACTGCAAGGTCGGCGGGGAAATTAAGAATAGCATCATCTACGGATACTCAAACAAGGCGCATGATGGTTATCTGGGGAATTCAGTTGTCGGTGAATGGTGTAATCTGGGGGCAGATACCAATTGCTCTAACCTGAAAAACAATTATTCCAGCGTAAGCGTGTGGGATTATGGAAGCGAGTCATTTCAGGACAGCGGTCAGCAATTCTGCGGAACGTTTATCGGTGACCATTCCAGGACCAGCATAGGCACCATGATCAATACAGGGACCGTTATTGGCGTATCGGCCAATGTATTCGGGGCCGGGCTAACGCCCAAATTCATTCCTTCTTTTACCTGGGGCGGGCATTCAGGGTCCGTTGAATACGATATTGAGAAGGCAATTGATTCAGCCGGGAAAATGATGGCACTCAGGAAGAAAATAATCAGCCAGAAGGAAGCAGGCCTCCTGAAATACGTTTACGAACATACCCGCAAATACAGACACTTCGAAAAATAGCCATGCTGTTCAGGGATATACCAGGAAATGAGGATACAAAAAAGAAGCTGATCACGGCGATCCGGAACGGGCATATTGCCCATGCCCAGTTATTTTCCGGAAAAGACGGCAGCGCCAGCCTGGCCCTTGCCCTGGCCTATATCACCTATTTGAATTGTGAGAATAAAGGAGAGGATGATTCCTGCGGGACCTGTGCATCATGCCGGAAAAATCTGAAGCTTATTCATCCGGATGTAAAATTTTCTTTCCCGTTCGTAAAAAAGAAAGATGACAGTTCCAGCGACGAACTTCTCGTCGAATGGAGAAATTTTATCCTTCAGGATCCATACAATAATGTCACAGGATGGAGTGCATACTTCAATAAAGGCGAGGATAAACAGCTCATAATTACTGTCCACGAAAGCAGGCAGATCATTCAGAAGCTTTCCCTGAAGCCGTTCGAAGCCAGTCATAACATCATGCTCATCTGGCTCCCGGAATATATGAACGCGAGTGCGGCCAATGCACTCCTCAAGGTGATCGAGGAACCACCGGAGTGTTCGATTTTTATTCTCGTCACGAACGACGAAAAACGCCTAACTCCAACCATATTGTCGAGAACCCAGGTAATTTATATAAGGTCATTTTCGGACAACGAGCTCATTGGCATCCTTGTTGAAAAACATTTTATCGACAAGGAACAGGCGATGAAAATTACCCACCTGGTCGACGGGAATATCAACGAAGCCCTGCGGCTGGCAAGAGAGGTGGAAGCCGACAGCCAGATCATGTTCAGGGAATGGATGCGGTTATGCTATGTAGCCGATTTGCAAAACCTGGTTCAATTTACAGATAAATTCCAGACCCTTGGAAAAGTTTCGAGGCAAATATTGCTGCAATATGGGCTCAGCATGCTGAGGGAATCGCTGGTATTTAATCTGGGAATGCCGCAACTTACGAGGGTGATGGGCGAGGAACTGGATTTCGTGAAAAAGTTTTCCGCAATCATGAATGCGGATTCTATCGAAAAAATATCGCGTCATTTAAACGATGCGGCATACCACCTCGAGAGGAATGCGAATGTCAGGATTTTGTTTCTCGACCTGTCCCTTCGCGTTTCTGAGATATTTTCGGAAATTAAGGAATCTTTAAAGCCTGAGAGCCTGAAATAATTTATGGCCGAACTTATCCGGGGAAAAAAGTATCTTTAAAATATGAAAAAAGTGAAAATATTTTTGCTGTCGTTGCTGCAGTTTGGGATATTCCTGCAGGCCTGCAGTGATGATCCCAGGAAGGATTTCCTGGTCACAATTAAAACGAATTATGGGGAAATGAAAGCCATCCTGTATGATGAAACGCCAAAGCATAAGGAGAATTTTCTGAAACTGGCCAGGGAAGGGTTTTATAACGGGCTCCTCTTTCACCGGGTAATGAACCAATTCATGATCCAGACCGGAGATCCGAATTCCAAGATTGCCGAAAAAGGCGCTCCTCTTGGCGTTGGAGGCCCTGGCTATACTATTCCAGCCGAATTCAACCCTTCGCTAATCCATATTAAAGGCGCCCTGGCGGCAGCCCGGCAAGGCGACAATATAAACCCGAAAAAAGAATCGAGCGGAAGTCAGTTTTATATCGCCCAGGGAAAAGTATTTACACGGGAGGAATTAATGGCAAACCGGATCGACATAAATCAGCTTAACAAGTTTTTCAACATGTATATCCAGACGCCTGAAAATAAAGCGCTCCGCGATCAGGCAATTCAGTTTCAAAAGGAACGAAATTCCACCGCACTTCAAAATCTGGCTTTGGACAGGAAAGATGAACTGGAGAACTTTTATTCAGTCGATTTTGATATTTCCATCAGCGAGCTCCAGGTCGAAAAGTATACGACCATTGGCGGAATCCCTCATCTCGACGGCGCTTATACGGTATTCGGCCAAGTTATCGACGGGCTTGATGTGATCGATAAAATAGCTGCTGTTGAAACCGATGCCCGCAACAGGCCAATGGAAGATATTTCAATTGAAATGCATGTTGACGAAATGCGCTGCCGTAAAATAACGAAGCTCTACGGTTATCAGTATCCTCCGATGCAGCGCAAACAGCAGGAATGAAAATTCTGATTACCGGGGCGAATGGCCTTATCAGCCAAAAGATCATCTTGCACGAATTGGAGGCAGGCAGCTTCGAAATTATTGCTACTTCCAAAAGCATTCCAAGGGAGAAAATTAAGAATGCCCGGCTGCATTATGAACGTTTCGATATTACCGATGAAATCCGCGGAAAAGAGATCTTTGAACACTATAAACCCGACTTTGTAATAAATACAGCGGCTGTCACTCAAGCTGACGATTGTGAATTGAATACGTCGTTATGTTGGGCGGTAAATTCTTCCGCTATACCGATTCTTTTGGAATTATGCAGGGAATACAATTCATTTTTCATCCAGTTTTCGACAGATTTTGTATTCAGCGGGGACGATGGCCCGTACGGTGAAGATGACGTGCCAATGCCTGTTTCGAAGTATGGAGCAAGCAAATTCGAAGCCGAAAAAATGGTGGCGCAATCAGGGATCGAATGGGCCATCGTCCGGACGATTTTGGTTTATGGTTTCAGCCCCAGTCTAAAACGTAAAAACCTGGTCATCTGGGTGATTGACAGCCTCAAAGCCGGTGAAAAAATCAAGGTGATCTGCGACCAGATACGGACTCCGACACTTGCGGAAGACGTAGCTTCAGGGTGCGCTATGATTATAAGAAAGAAGCAAAAAGGTATTTTCCATATAGGTGGAAAAGATACCCTGAGTCCTTACCAGATGGCTGTTGAAACTGCCAAGTATTTCGCGCTCGATGAATATCTGTTGGAGAAAGTTGTAACCAGTGATTTTCCACAGCCGGCAAAAAGGCCCCTGCGAACCGGTTTGTTGATTGACAAGGCGCAGAAATTGCTGGGATACGAACCGCACAGTTTCCGGGAAGGGCTTGAAATTATCGAAAAGCAAATCATCGGAACTCAGCGACAATAAATTTTTTCATATTCTTCAGGCGAATACACCTGCTTTCGGATGACAGATCCATCCGGGGCATAGTAAATAACAATATAAATATCCGCTTCCTGGATATATTTTTCGGCAAAATAAACAGGGCCTTCCGTCGTCCCGATATTCAGAATATCCGTAAACGAGATATTAACCACCAGGCCGTTCACATCGCTGAGTATTCCGTATTGATTCAGCGGACCGGCCTTTACAAGGTAAAATGTTTCGGAGGAATTTCCGGAAATTTTTCCAAAACTGGTTATTAGATCATATGCGACCTTCCCGGAATTAATCGTTACGATCCTGCCGATCTTCTCTTCAATAATTACACAGGCGGTATCGTTCCAATACTCGATTTTTTCCCCCGTTGTATTGATCCTGTACTGTCCTGCCCGGTCGATGATGCCAATGTTAAATCCTTCACGAACAATAAAATACCTGTCATTATACGGTTCCGGAGCTATGGAAAATTTCGGCTGGATCTCGATATTCTTCAAAGGGTTCGCCAGCCCGAATTCGCGGCCATTAAAGGTCGTTACAAATCCATCGCGGTAGTTGGCAATTCCATCATACAGGGGTTTGATCAATTCTTTTCCCTGGCCGTCGAGAAGGCCGTATTTATCTTTTTTCCGCACCAGAAAATAATGATCACCAAGTGATTTAAGGAATTCGAACTTTCCGGAAAAAATTATTTTCCCCGTATGGCTTAAAATGTCATCATGCCCGTTTTTTTTATGCAGGACCATATACCTTACAAAGGGGTCGTCGATAGAAACCTGCGCCTGTTCCAGCAATCCATATCCGGCGTATGCATTCAAAGGAATTTTACGGAATCCACCCAGCATTACCTCTGTCCTCCTGCCGTTCATAACAATCACAAAGTCCGGATCCAGGATTGCAACAGAATCAAACATAAATTCATCGGGCACCGGGGCAAATCTGTGGTACAGGATCCACTTATTTTTATTCTTTCCGGTGATCCAGTTGCCCTTATAGCTCATATCTGTAAGCCCGGATCCGGAAATCTTCATAAACCGGCCATCGTACAGGTCGTATTTTTCTCCTTTTTTCGCCAGCCAGCCATTCATATGTGAATAGATTAGCTGCTCATCATATGGGATAACGTGTTCGAGCTTTTCATTGATCAAACACTCTTTCTTTCCTGCCATGCAAAGGATCAACGCATCATCGATCAGTTCAACGTCATCATATTCGAAAGAAGGCCTGAAATTCGGGTTACTCCGCATCCGGATAATCTCATCGGAATTCAAAACGGCTATTTTATCTGACTTCACCAGTATGATAAAATTTCCCTCATCCCGAATATCCGAAAAACCTTCGGAAGTAATATTCCTTCCTGTGAAACTGAACAGGGACCAATTATTCCCTATCCTCGCTTTTATAAACTTGCCGCCGACAAGTCCGGCTTCATCGTATTCGAACGGAAGAATAGGATGTCCGGAAATGTGGATGATCCCATATTTTGCTTCCCGGCTAAGCTTTATCAATCCTTTCCCAAGGTCCTCAACATTGTAAAAATCTTCGTTGTATATGATATCTCCATTCCTGGCTACAATGAATTTTGCGGAGTCATTCCAGACTAAAAGAAAGCTGTGAAGAATATTGCCGCAAAGGTACGTCGGATCAATATTTTTATATTGAGGAGGTATTATCACTCTTCCGCCGGTGTCCATGAACCCATAACGATTGTTTTCCAATACAGGAAAAAGATGGAGACTATCAAGGGAAATGACAGCTTTTATCGAATCGATGAATTGGAAATCATATCCTTTCTGTTCAGAAATCCACGATTTGTCAATTGCCGAAAAATAAAGATAAGAAGCTGCTACCGGCGCGTACCGTGAGCCAGGATACCTTTTAATAAAATCAATATATGATGACCCGGTATTGGAAATGGTTGAAAGCTCAAAAATATTCCTGACTGCTTCTTCCCAATGGGATGAGGAAGGGAAGTTGTATGCAAATCGTTCATAACTTTGAAGCTGTCCATCCCCGGTGAAATCAGAAAATATCAGGTCATCATATCTTTCCTGCGCTTCAGGAGCCTGCCTGGCCGACGGGTATGTTTTAACAAATTCCAGGTATGCCTGAAAAGTGTTCAGCGATGAAGCGTGCTCAAATGCTGCCAGATTTCGTAATGCAACTGCCTCATCATTTTGACGGGCGGATGGATAATTTTGAATAAAGTAATTATAATCTTCAACTGAATTTGAGGACTTTGCGTGATCGAAAGCCAGCGCTTCCACTTTTTCCTGTTGATTATTTATGCTAATATCCGTGATCCCGGATTTGGCAAGCCGTAACTGGCGTTTTTCATCTGATGAAAGTATCAATCTGCATGCAATCAGAATGTTTTTATATGCGGAATCAAGATTAAATTCCGGATTCAAACTTTGGGAAAAGAGCAGTGACCGCGTAAAATATACTTCCGGGTTCAGTGTGTCCTTTCGCAGTTTTTTGCCGAGGTATTCATTTAGTGAAGTATATTCGTTCTTATTCAGGTATTTAATGGATTTCTTATCCTGCCCGATCGCAATCCTGCAGACGAGGATCGTTAAAATTATGAACAGCGCGGCATTTAGAAGGGTTTTCATGTTTAAAGGCAAAACCAGCTATTTGCCTGACCAATATATTCAATTATGATTACTTGACGGGACTTTTATTCACTGAAATATTGTAACTTTGCATCCTCAAAATCGATTATATTTCCTGCCAGAAGCCGGAAAATTGATAAATGAATTTCGGGGTGTAGCGCAGATGGTAGCGTACTAGCATGGGGTGCTAGGGGTCGCTGGTTCGAATCCAGTCACCCCGACAATCAAAAGACCGGGGCGAAGCCTTCGGTTTTTTATTTTAGAATGACCCAGGCGATAGCCTGAGGGAATAATAAAATAAAAAACAGAACTGCGCGGAGCGAAGCCGGGATTTTGATTGTCAATTCCACCTTTGGATCGCCGAAGGCAATCCAGTCACCCCGACTCCGCCCGCCGTAGCTTTGGTACTCCAAAGCGAAGGCGGGCTTTTCCATTTAGTGATTGATGATTTAGCGATTTGTTGATTTAATTTTCCGCCAATAACCGATCACCAATAGCCGGTTACTCATCTGCTATTTTGTCCGATTATACCATTTCAAGTAAATTGCACATTCCCTTTCAGGCAAAACATGATTATGAGAAGCAGGGAATATCTGCGTCATATTCTGGTTGTGTTGATTTACAGGATCTTCATCGTGATGGTCCTGTTCACCCTGTGCCGTATCGGATTTTATCTTTTCAATCACAGTATGTTTCCCGGGATAAGCCCGGGCAGGATTATTCGGATTTTGTCAGGAGGTTTTGTTTTTGATCTCTCGGGAGTACTTTACCTTAACCTCCTGATCATCATTCCCCATATCCTCCCGTTCGATTTCCGGTATTCCTCAATTTACCAGGCAGTCCTGAAATATTTATTTCTCATTATTAACAGCATTGCCCTGGCCCTTAACTGTGCCGATTTCGTGTATTACCGGTTCATGTTAAAAAGAGCGACAGCCGAAGTTTTCAAGTCATTTGCCAATGAACAGAATATTGGGACCCTGGGTTTCAGGTTTATCTGGGATTACTGGCCTGCAACCCTTCTCTGCTTCGGAAGCATTTTACTAATGGGATATGCATATAAGTTGTTGAAGCCGGTCAAGCCGGTGGCAAGGAACAGGGTACTTTATAACCTGTTCAACTTCGCCATGTTCCTGGTCATCCCTGGGCTCGTTGTCGGGGGGCTTAGGGGAGGATTCCGTCATTCCACCAGACCGATAACCATCAGCAATGCGGCCAGATATGTCGAAGATCCCCGCGACGTGGCCATCGTGTTGAATACGCCCTTCAGCATCATCAGGACATGGAATAAAAAATCCCTCAGGAAACTCAATTATTTCAGCAAGGAGGAGCTGACCGGCTATTTTAATCCGGTTCACAAGGCAAATCCACCAGGATCTTTCAGGGAAGAAAATGTGGTGATTATTATCCTTGAAAGTTTTTCGAGGGAATATATCGGTTCCCTGAACCGGGACCTCGACAATGGAAATTATCCGGGCTATACGCCATTTATGGATTCGCTTATTTCTGTCGGGAAAACGTATTCGATCAGTCTGGCCAATGGACATAAATCTTTGGAGGCGGTCTCCTCCGTCCTGGCTTCATTGCCATCCATAGAGACGCCTTTTACCTTATCTCACTATGCAAATAATACAATTAATGGAATGGCGGAGCTGCTCGCCACGAAAGGGTATTACACGGCTTTTTTTCACGGAGCGCCAAACGGTTCCATGGGATTTGATTCATTTGCGCGGATGGCCGGATTCAGGGATTATTTCGGCATGAATGAATATCCCCATAAGGAAGATTTTGACTCCTACTGGGGGATATGGGATGAACCTTTTTTCCAATTCTTCGGGGACAAAATATCCTCATTTAAACAGCCTTTCTTCACAACTATCTTTTCCGTATCCTCACATCATCCGTTTAATGTTCCCGAAAAATATTCCGGGAAATTTAAAAGCGGCCCTGTCCCGATCCTTGAAACCATCGGATACACCGATAACGCGTTGAAGCAGTTTTTCCGAAAGGTTGAACAGGAACACTGGTTTAGGAATACATTATTCGTTATTACTGCCGATCATACCAACCAGTCATTTCACGAAGAATATCAGAATGATTTTGGTTACTATTCCATTCCGATCGTATTCTATAAAGCCGGAAGCAATCTTACCGGCATCGACAATAAGATTGCACAACAACTCGATATCATGCCAACTGTTTTGAATTACCTTGGTTACGACAGGGATTATATTGCGTTTGGCAACAATCTTTTCAGCGATAGTGCCGATAATTTTTCGATCAGCTCGGCCGGCGGCCTGCTGAATTATTACAAGGATAATTACCTGCTTCAGATGCTCGATGGCAAAACCGTAGGTCTGTATAATTTTATCGAAGACCGCTTCGTGCGTAAAAACCTGGTTGGTACAATGCCGGAACTCCAGGCAGTTTTGGAAACCAAAGTAAAAGCCATTCTCCAGACCCATAATGAGAGAATGATCGATAACGACCTTGTGGTTAAATAGAATGGGCACACTGATGGATCCTGGCATGGCCAGTTTGCATAAATTCAAGCTTTTTTCTAATTAACATCGCCCTACCCCGTCGGACGGTTATAGCCGTCCGACGGGGTATAATTTTTTAGCCCCTCATTAAAATATTTTTAACAAAATACTTCAATTTAATTAAAGTAGATTAATTTGGTATAAATTATAGAATAAGTATTACTTTATGTGTGGGACAATATGAAAAACAACTTTTTTACATTTTTGCTTCTCCTGACACCCGTAATTCAGGGTTTAGCACAATCCAATAATGACATATTAAATGTTCTCGTAGCAAACCAGACCAACACGCAGGCAGAAGCCGACTCAATCAGGGCAGAGACTGCCATAAGCCAGCAGAATCTTCCTCCAGATAAGAAATTTAAAGTCGATCTGGAATTCAGGCCCCGTTTCCAGTACAAGAACGGATACCAGCAAATTCCCAACGATACCACAAAGGCTGCCTTTTTGATTGACCAGAGGAGCAGAATCAACCTCAATTATCTTAATGAAAACACCCTGGAAGT
>DATDPY010000178.1:0-10134 GCA_035292565.1 Cyclobacteriaceae bacterium
GTTTACGCAACTTGGCGGCTGGTTGAAGGCCTTCCTGCCTGCCGGTATATTGAATAGCCTGCTTACCGAAGGGATCATTCCCGGGATAGGCGGCATACTCATTTTTGTCCCGCAGATTGCCATATTGTTTGCCTTCATTTCCCTGCTGGAAGAATCCGGATATATGGCGAGGGTGGTCTTCCTCATGGACAAGATCATGCGCAAGTTCGGTTTGAACGGCAGAAGCATAGTACCCATGATTTCCGGAGTAGCTTGCGCCATCCCGGCCATACTTGCCACAAGATCAATCGATAACTGGAGAGAAAGATTATCGACAATTTTCGTAATCCCCCTGATCAGTTGTTCTGCCCGCCTCCCGGTCTATACCATCCTGATCGCCATGGTAATTCCGGGGAAGCATGTGCTGGGCATTCTGAACCTGCAGGGTCTTACCCTGATGGGTTTGTATTTCCTGGGATTCGGGGCGGCTATCCTTAGCGCCTGGGTTATCAAGATTATTTTTAAAAATAAAGAAAAGAGCTTCCTCATCATGGAGCTGCCCCTTTATAAGATACCAAGATGGAAAAATGTGGGCATAACCATCTGGGAAAAATCGAGGACATTCGTAACTGTGGCAGGAAAAATAATCATCGCCATTTCGATCATCCTGTGGGTCCTGGCCAATTACGGGCCGGGAAATGATTATGAGAATGCAGAGTCTATCGTCCGTAACCGTTACAAGGCAGGGATCATCGATCATACGGCCTTTAACAGGGAAGTTGCCGCCTTCCGGCTCGAAAACTCCTATGCCGGCACTCTCGGGAAATTCATTGAGCCTTTGATCGAACCGATAGGATTTGACTGGAAAATGGGGATAGCCATCATTTCTTCCTTTGCGGCACGTGAGATCTTTGTTGGGACCATGGCCACCCTTTACAGCCTTGGCGGAGAGGAAGACAATGTAGTCACATTGCAGGAAAGGTTAAAGAACGAAGTAAATCCTAACACCGGCCAGCCCGTTTACACCCTGGCGGTCTCCTTCTCCCTGATCATCTATTATGTTTTCGCCATGCAGTGTATGAGTACCTTAGCGGTTGTCCTTCGGGAAACCAAAAGCTGGAAATGGCCCCTTTTGCAATTATTCTATATGTCAGGCCTGGCCTATATTTCTTCCTTTATCGTTTATAACCTGCTTGCCTGAGCGAGGCGAAAAAAAACCTGTGAAATTTAATTTTTCCTTTGTAGCTTTCGCCGGATTACGCGTATTGCACTACCCGCGGAATTGTTCATATGAAAATGATTTCCGTTCCTTTTATTGGCCGTGACATCCCCTCGGATGGATTATCAGCATTTATCAGGAATTTCGAGAAACATCCAGTCAACATTCTAAACTGGCTGAATTACCCCTATCAGCCTGTCGTTGAATTCACCATGGCCTGGTCGGAAAGCAGGCTATTCCTGTATTATCATGTTACGGAAGATTCGGTCATGGCCAGAACGGGTGAGGACAACGGCCCGGTTTGGAAGGATAGCTGTGTTGAATTTTTTGTTTCACCAGGCGGCAACGGGCATTATTATAATTTTGAATTCAATTGCATCGGTGCCTGCCTGCTGGCATACGGTGATTCGCGGAAAGACAGGGAATTCGCCGGACCTGAAATCCTTTCCCGGATCAAGCGTGTTTCAAGCCTGGGAAATAAAACTTTTGAGGAAATCAATGGAAGCCACGAATGGGACCTGTACATCGAGATACCTGCAGATGCATTTTTTAAACACCCGGATTTCAAGTTTCGCAAAAGCCTGATGAAAGGCAATTTTTATAAATGCGGCGACGACCTCAGCAAGCCCCATTACCTGACCTGGAGCCCGATAAATACCGATAAACCTGATTATCACCGGCCGGAATTTTTTGGAAATATCATTTTAAATTCCTGAAAATTGCACGGAGGTTACCCAGATCGATCCTGCCTTCATTGACCCGTTCGTTGCTTTTTGGTAGATTATCATTTTTTATTGCGTACAAATTATTAACTTCCCTTCCCTTTAACTGCACCGAAAGTTAAGGTGGTATGTTTTTTATCACTACGTTGTTTATTATTTTTAATATACTATGTCATGGAAACTAAATTCTCACCTGATAAAAAGAAACTTTACCGTCTGCCCTATTCATTGAATGACAACCCGATTGGATGGATTGAAGCCACTGATATCTGCAACATCAACTGCAAAGGCTGTTACCGACTCGTTATCGGAGAGGGGCATAAGCCTAAAGATGTTATCAAGGAAGAGATCCTTTTCCTGAAAAAATGGAGAAATTGTGATGGCATTTCGCTGGCGGGAGGAGAGCCGATCCTTCACCCGGATATCCTTGAAATTATCGCTTTCATCAGGGAGCATAAAATGAAGAGCGTCATGCTGACCAATGGCTATGCACTCAACGATCAGATATTAAAAGAACTTAAAGCCGCCGGATTATTTGGGCTTAGCTTTCATATTGATATCACCCAGACCAGGCCTGAATTCGCCAAAAAGAAAATTGATTCCGAATCGGCCCTGAACGAGATGCGCCTGCGTTATGCCAGGATGGTTAAAAAATATGGATTCTATGCTCACTTCGGAATTACCGTAACACCTGAAAATCTGCATGAAGTTCCGGTGATAATCCAGTGGGCGATTGACAATATTTTAATGGTAAACGGACTTTCATTGATCATTCAGCGCGGCATGCCGATTATGCCGGGGGTAGAATATTTTGCCAATGATAAAAAAGTTGAAGTCACCCTTGAAAGCCTGGGTTATGCCGTGGATAAATCCGAGTTTGAGAAAATTCAAATTAAATCACAGGACGTATATAAAGTGATCAAGGAAAATTTCCCCGATTACGATGCCATGGGTTATCTGGGCGGCACGGTTGACCACACTTCTTTTAAGTGGTTATGGGGAAGTATCCTGGCAAACACAAAGGGGAAAACTTTCGGATCAATCGGCAGCAGGACGCTTGAGCTGGCTCAGTCATTCTATCATTTTACCCATGGCACTTTCCTGGTTTATCCCAAAGGAAGGATCGGGAAGTCCATTTTTCTTATGGGTTTTTTTGACCCGGGCATACGGAAGGCATTTTGGAAATACTTTAAATATTGTCTTTCCAACCCGGCCGGCTTTTTCTACCCGATGAAATCCATCGGCATCGGAATGGTCCAGGCGCCGGACATGCTCCCCGACGGACGAATCGACATGTGTGATGATTGTCCCGACATGTGCGTATTTGAAGGAAAGCTGGTTAACTCGTGTCGGCTGGATGAATGCCGGATTTACGGCGGATTATTGCATATCCATGTGGACAATAAGATTATCCATAATAAAGAAGCATCATGAAATCTTCAAGAAGAGAATTTATTAAAGCGTCTTCGGGGATCATAGCGGTGACCGGTCTTACCGGCATTACTCCTTCTTTCCCGAATATTCGTTCAAAAAAAAGCCCGGCAAATGACACGATCATCATCGGGCTCATCGGCGGACGCAGCCAGGGTGGGTATATTCACAGCCTGGCCCTGAAACAACCGGGTGTGGAATGTGCAGCCATTGCCGATGTTGATGATGCCGTGCTGGCTGAAAGGTCCGGCGAGGTCACACAAGTCCAGGGGAAAAAGCCCGATACCTATAAAGACTACCGAAAACTCCTTGAAAGAAAGGATATTGATGCCGTGGTGATTGGAACCCCCGATCACTGGCATTGCCTGAACCTCGTCCACGCATGCGAGTCAGGGAAAGATGTATACGTTGAGAAACCCATGGCTAACAGCATAGCGGAATGCGACATTATGGTAAAAGCTGCACGGGCTCATAAAAGAATTGTCCAGGTGGGCCAACAGCAGCGCAGCGGCGCCCATTGGAAAGCAGTCATGGAATTCATCAAAAACGGTAAGATCGGACAGGTCCGCAAGGTCCAGGTCTGGGGAAACTTCAATTACGGTATCGGGAGGCCGGTTGTTCCGGATGAAAATTCACCTGCCGGGGTCGATTTCGAAATGTGGCTGGGTCCTGCTCCCAAAAGATCATTCAACCAAACCAGGTTTCATGGGTCCTGGCGGATGTTCTGGGATTACGGAGGAGGGCTGATGACCGATTGGGGCGTGCACCTGATCGACATGGCTCTATGGGCAAAGGATATTTCATCTCCACCCCTTTCTGCTGTGGCTACAGGCGGAAATTTTGCGTATCCCGGCCATGCACATGAAACCTTTGATACCATGAGCGTGAGCTGGCAGATGAAAGATTATTCATTGAGCTGGGAACACACGGCCGGTACGCAAAACGGTCCTTACGGAAGGTCGTACGGACTTGCTTTCATTGGAAATGATGCCACCCTGGTTGCCGACCGTTCAGGGTGGGAGCTCTTCCCCGAAACCGGGGAAAACGGTTATAAGGTGCCTGCCATTCCAAAGCAGGAAACGGGGCGAGAGAACCATGAAGAACATGTGAAGGATTTCCTGGAATGCATCAGGTCGAGAAAAGAACCAGCCTGCCCGATCGAGAACGGACGGTTGGTTGCCCTTTATGCGCACATGGCCAATATCGCCTTGAGAACGAACTCCAGGCTCGATTGGGACCCTGCCACAAATACATTCGGAAATAATAAGGCGGCCAATAGCCTGATCACACCCGATTACAGGAAGCCCTGGGAACTCCCAAAATATTAAGAAATAATAAAATTTTAAACTGAATACTTCCAGGAGTGGGGGGTATCGGTTAATTGGTTAGTTGGTTAGTTGGTTAATTGGTTATACAACACAATGGATAATGAAAAATAACATCGCAAGCTGGTTCGAAATTCCGACAACCGTATTTGACAGGGCTGTGAAATTCTATGAAACCGTGTTCGCCGTGAAACTAGAGATACTTGATCTGGGAGATCTGAAAATGGCCAGGTTTCCGTCGGTAGGCGAAGCTCCCGGATCCCAAGGCAGCCTGGTAAATCATAATAAATTCTACCATCCCTCTGAGAATGGTGTACTGATTTACCTGACATCCCCCTCAGGCGACCTGAACTCGGATCTTAAAAAGGTGGAGGAAGCCGGGGGCAAGGTGATCATGCCGCGAAGGCAGATTTCCGAAGCATTTGGATTTATGGCTTTAATACTCGATTCAGAGGGAAACCGGATTGCCCTTCATTCAATGACCTGATGCCGCCAGGAATCCGGTGTAACGGTCAAATGCCGGAATAAGCGACTAGCCTCGAGGATCATTTATTGGAATTTTCGCCGTTTATATGAAAATCACAGAAATAATTCATAAAAGCCCTGATATTCTGATAAATTCATAGATTCAGGAACCAATTTTAGTATTAAATTTAATACTCTATATTCGGGGTAGAATTTTTTCGCCTGGTATCAAATGGATCTTTTTAAGCGGTTAAATGAAGATGTCCGGTTCAGGGAGGGGTTGAAAGCTTGCATGAACTGTGGAATTTGCACCGCAATTTGTCCTGCCGCTGAATTTTATGATTACGATCCGCGGGTCTTGGTTACCACCGTCGAATCCATGGATAATGAAGAGATTGAGTCGCTGTTGAAAAGCGATGCCATCTGGTACTGCGGTCAATGCATGTCATGTAAAACAAGGTGCCCCAGGGGAAATGTTCCCGGCATGATCGTCAGTGTATTAAGAAAAGTTTCCCAGGAACTCGGTTATTTTACAGAAAGCAGGATGGGCCGTCAGCAGTATGCCATAGCCAAAACTGTGGGTGATAATATCCTGTCTTATGGTTATTGTGTTCATCCATCAAAAATCAATCCGGGCCTTCATCCTGAACAGGGCCCCGTCTGGGAATGGATCTTTAAAAACCGGGAAGATATTTATACCAGGCTTGGAGCAAATTTCGATAAGCCCGGCGCAGGCGCTCTTCGGAAAATTTCAAGGGAAGCACTGGATGAACTGAAAGCAATTTTTGATGAAACCGGAGGTACCGAATTATTAAAGAAGATTGAAGAATTCAGCCTGAAGAAAGCGCATGAAAGCGGTTTTGAGCCCAACGGAACCACAGAAGATGACTATTTCCGGGAAGTATATAAAAAAAACGATCATTCGGGGATAAAATAATTTTTTTAGAATGACAGAAGCACATCAATCCGGGATCACCGGCATATATCCCAAGGAAATAGCGGCCGATAATTATTATTATGTACGAAGTTGTATCCGTCAGAATTTTTTCCCGGGTTCGGAAACTGCCTTCCTCAAGATCATGAGGAATGTTCTCGGGAAAAACATATATGATGATGCTGTTCACACGACCTGTACTGGAATTGGCTATCATTCTGATATTGTTCCCTTTGAAACAATTCAGACAGTGGTTGCCCGGCAGTTTGCCCTCATGACTGAAAAGGGATTCGAAAACCTTGCCGTATCGTGCGTAACTTCCTTCGGAATTTATTGTGAAATTGTTGAAACCTGGAAAAATTTTCCGGAAGAGCTCGATAAGGCAAGAGTCAACCTGAAAAAAGCGACCGGCAGGGAATTTGAAATCCCCAGGAATATTGCTCATGCCAGCGACATCATTTATAAATTCCGCCGTGAGATCGCGAAGGAAGCCAAGTACAGCCTGGTTAATTGCCTTACCGGCGAACCTCTTAATCTCGTGGAACATATCGGCTGTCATTATGCCAAGATGTTCCCCGAAATGGGAGTTGGTGGCGCCGAGTTTACCAGCGTTCTCAGCAGCATGATTGAAATATGGGGAGGTGCCGTTGTTGATTACCCGGAAAGAAGGCATTGCTGCGGATTCGGATTCCGGCAATATCTGATACAAGCCAACCGGGGTTATTCAATATCCAATTCGAGGAAAAAATTCGAATCCATGGAACCATACCATCCCGATGCTGTGATCTGCAACTGCCCGGGGTGCACAATGTTCATGGACCGATGGCAATATGTAATTGCCGAAATGGAAAATAAAACCTATGGACAGGGTGGACGGGGTATACCGGTCCTGACCTACGAGGAACTGGCCGGCCTTGTGCTGGGATATGATCCCTGGGACCTTGGGCTTCAGATGCACCAGGTAAATTCAGAACCCTTCCTCGATAAGCTTGGCATCAGGTACATTCCTTCACAGAAATATTCCGGCAAAGACGGGAAAATAATGGCAGGACCCGTAATCCCGGCATGCATTAAATAGTATGAGAGGGAGAAATGGTTTATGAAAAGCGTAGTCATCATAGGCGGTGGAGTTGCAGGGATTGAAACTGCCAGTGCGCTTTCGGATTTCGGGCATAACGTGGTTCTGGTTGAGAAGACCGATTCCATTGGCGGGAAGGTCCTCAAATGGGACCATCTTTTCCCCGACCTTAAATCTGCCTCAGAACTGGAAAATTACCTCGACATAAAATGCCGCGAAGGGAATTTCGCCATACAGAAAAACACAACCATTGCGCAAGCCTCTCAATCGAATGGGAAATGGATGCTGCGTACGGACAATAACCGTGTGATTGAAACGGATGCCATTGTGGTAGCAACCGGATATGAGGTATTTGATGCCAGCAGGAAGGAGGAGTACGGGTATAATATTTATGACAATGTGATCACGTCGGTCGACCTGGAGGAAAGGCTTAAAAGCGGCAAAACCATCACTACCCGGGCCGGATACCTGCCTGAGAAGATCGGCATTATCCATTGTGTGGGCTCCAGGGATGAAAAATCAGGAAATCATTATTGTTCCAAGGTTTGCTGCATTACCGGTGTGAAACAGTCGATCGAATTACATAAGCTGCTCCCGGAAGCCGAGATCTATTGTTTTTACATGGACCTCAGGATGTACGGTCAATATTACGAGGAGTTGTACAGGGAGGCCCAGGAAATGCATAAAATTCAGTTTATCAGGGGGCGGCTATCAGAAGTTTCGGAGAATATTGACAAACGACTTCTCATCAAGGCAGAAGATACCTTATCCGGCCGGCCTTTGAAAATGTCGGTTGACCTCCTGGTTTTGCTGGTCGGCATGGAGCCTGGCAAGGGTACAAAAAGCATGGCGGGGATTTGCGGACTGGAAACGGGAAAGGACGGCTTCCTGAAAACCAGTGATATGCATTTTGGAAATAACAAAACCGGTAAAAAGGGGATATTCCTGGCCGGCTCTTGCATAGGCCCGATGTCGATCAATGATACGATTTCCAATGCCAGGTCGGCGGCACTCGAAGTACACAACTACCTGCAAACTAAATGAAAGCCGCTGAAAAATTCGGGTTCCGGGTTCTGGAAACACGGGTGATTGATCTCGAGAATTTCGACGGTCGGCTGCTTAGGTATGTTCACCGCCACGAGAAATCTTTTATCACATGTTTATCCTGCGGTGGATGTACGGCCACTTGCAGCGCAGGAAACCTTATCGAGTTCAACGTGCGGAGGATAGGCCTCCTTCTCCGCAGGGGGGAAACCGAAGGCCTGGAACGGGAGATCGATAAATGCATGCTTTGCGGGAAATGTCAGCTGGTTTGCCCAAGGGGCATCAACCTCAGGAATGTTATCATGCTGATCAAAAAAGGAATTGTGAAATTTAAAAACGGGACACCGGAAAAAGTTGAACTTTGACGACCTCTTCCCTCTGCCGTTCATGGTAGGATTGGGATACCTGACCATTCTTGTAACATGGCGGTTCATCAAATGGACCATGGGGTTGTCGAAGATCGACAAATACCGGATGAATAAAAATCTTTTCACACGCAAGACTCTAAGATCCTTTGGAGAAGCCTTTATGGAAGGACTGCTCCACCGCAAGGTTTTCAGGAAAAATATTTATCTGGGCTATATGCATATGAGTCTAGCCTTCGGGTGGTTTTTACTCATTGTTGTGGGCCATCTTGAAACTATCTCCTGTTATGGGAAAGCCCTGTTTCCCGTTTACATGCCTGTATTTTTCAGGTATTTTATCACATCCCGCGAGCCCTATGGTCTTCATGCCGAATTCGCTTTTACAATGGACTTACTGCTGCTGTTTGTGCTTTCGGGAGTTTTCCTCGCCTATTATAAAAGGATCAGCAGCCGGGCTTTTGGCATGAAAAAAACAACCCACCTGCGATCGGGTGACCGAATGGCCCTGGCATCGCTCTGGGCAATATTCCCGTTGCGCCTCCTCGCCGAATCCTTCTCGGCAGGCCAGTACCATAATGGCGGATTTCTTACTCAAACGCTTGGAGATCTTTTCGCGGGATTCCTGCCGATTCATAGCCTGATTAATCCCGCCTGGGTACTGTATTCTTTTTCGCTGGGCATCTTTTTCATCGCGCTGCCCAATTCAAGGTACATGCATATCCCGGCCGAGATTCTTTTCATCTTCCTGCGTAATTATGGGATCCGTCTGAAGAAAACGATCAATACTTATACCAATGTCCAGGTATTTTCATGTTCGAGATGCGGCATATGCCTTGACGCCTGTCAGCTCAGCGCTGCCGCAATAAAAGACAGCCAATCGGTATACATTCTGAAAAGGATCCGCAACAGGAACCTGACAGACGAGGAATTGTTCAAATGCGCATTATGCGGCAGGTGTGAACAGGCATGCCCGGTGGATATTGATCTCAATGACTTGCGGATTACCCAGCGCATTGAATCTACAAGGCAATACAATTCATCCTACGACTACCTGAAAGAAAATACAGCCCGTCCTGCGGAGGTAATCTATTTTGCCGGTTGCATGACGCACCTGACTCCTTCCATTAAAAAATCGATGCTAAAGATCATGGATTTTGCCGGTATCGATTATTTGTTTATGGATGAGGAAAAGGCGCCTTGTTGCGGCAGGCCGTTGCTCTTGGTTGGCCAATATGATGCAGCCCGGAAGCTGATCAATAATAACCAGAACATGATTCTGTCATCGACTGCCCGACAGCTCGTCGTATCATGCCCCATATGCTACAAGGTTTTCAAGGAAGATTATATGTTGCCCGGGATGGAAATCAAGCACCATTCGGAATTCATCCTCGATCTGATTCGGCAGGACCGTGTTCCGGCCGTCATGTCGTTAGATAAGATCATTTACCACGATCCTTGCGAACTGGGAAGGGGAAGCGGCATATATGATCAGCCCCGTGAGTTGCTAAGACATTATGCCACGCTTATAAGCATCAGGGAAGAAAGGGAAAACAGCCTCTGCTGTGGCGGGAG
>DATDPY010000179.1:0-6875 GCA_035292565.1 Cyclobacteriaceae bacterium
TTCTTCCCCTGATCGACGGTGGTTACAGCCTTCAGTACAGTCCTCTGATGGAATACCGGGAAGGCAGCGGCATGGTCTTGTTCTGCCAGATGGATGTTACCGGGCGGACTGAATCCGAACCCGCTGCAGAGATTCTGGCCAGGAACATGATATCCTATGTTTCGTATTGGAAACCCCGGGAAAGCCGCCAGGCATATTACGCAGGAAGCGACTCCGGAAAGGCACACCTTGAGCGTTCATCTGTGACCCTTGAAGATTATGAAGGCGGGAACCTCCGGCCCACGGATATATTAATCGTTGGCCCTGAAGGAGGAAGCAAATTAACTGTTAATCAAAAGGCTATCAGCAAATGGCTGAAGAAAGGCGGCCGTATGCTTACGATCGGAATCAATATGGAAGACATTGGCGAATTGCTCCCCGGCCTCGAGATGAAAAAGGAAGAACATATTTCAGCGTACTTCGAATCGCAGGGAGCAGGATCATTACTGGCGGGGATAGGCCCGGCCGATATTCATAACCGGGCGCCTCTGGAAGTTTCAAAAATCACTTCAGGCGCCGAAGTTTTCGGAGATGGCGTGCTGGCGGTCACCAAGGACAACAGTACTGTCCTATGCCAGCTCGTACCATGGCAACTGGATTACAGCAAGGAACAGCATAATGTCAAGCAAACCTTCAGGAGGTCATCCTTCCTGGTCAGCCGTCTTATAGGGAATCTCGATGTTCCAGGTACCACGAAAGTCCTCGACAGGTTTAACAGTCCGGCCGACCCGGTAAATGACAAGCGATGGCTGGAAGGTTTATATCTCGACGAACCTGAGGAGTGGGATGATCCGTACAGGTTTTTCAGGTGGTGATGTTTTCTCTATAAAAACGACATCCCCGGGCTGACTATTGCAGGGAAGGCTTGTGGGAGACCCCCGCCTTCACTGCGTTATGGCGGGCAGGCAGGGTCCCCCATTGTTTAGTACTATCTCATGGACTTATCCCCACCATGGGGGATATCATTCCAACATTATATATTCCTTTAGGGCAAATATCGTGTCAATAAAGACCCATTTATCATATTTTCCTTTCCTGGATTTTTATATCTTAGCGCAACATGAAACTTTTGGATAATTAGTAAATATTTTTTTGCCACAAAAACACAAAGGCCTTAACCTGCCCGCCATTCACAGAGCCTACCGGCGTTAGGGCAATGAATGGCGGGCAGGTTAGAGTCTTAGAGCCCTGAAGCTATATGATATGCTTCAGGGTGGCAAGGCTTATTGAAGATATTTTTTAATTTTCATTAAAATGAAAAAAGGAAACGAATCTTCCGCAGTTCCGGCAATCCTGACAATCCTTCGAATTATGGTCGGCTGGCATTTTTTATACGAGGGCCTTTCGAAGCTCGCAACCACCGGCTGGTCTTCCTCTTCCTATCTTATGCAATCCGGGTGGATATTCTCCGGTTTTTTTCATTGGATCATTGCCCACCCAACCATACTTGCGGTAACCGATTTTCTGAATATATGGGGGCTGATCCTCGTTGGGATTGGATTGTTCCTGGGGGTCTTCACCAGGGCCGCCGGCATCTCCGGAATGATCTTGTTACTGCTTTATTATATAGCGAACCCGCCATTCATGAGTACGGGTATGCCTCAATTCGTACAATATTATATTATCAACCTGAACCTGGTTGAAGCCGGGATCCTCACAATGTTTGTATTTCTGGGAAAGAATTACCAATGGGGTATGGACCGACTTTTCGGTGTGCTCATGCATAAACGCAGGGATGAAGTGTTCCCTCAAAAAGAAAATCCTGCAGTCATGGAACCTCATTTGAATGCAAGGCGGGAATTGATCAAGAACCTTGCAGTAATACCGGTCCTCGGAGTATCATTTTTCGGGATGGCCAGAAAGCTCGGCTGGCTCAGCCATGAAGAGGAAAACCTCAAAAAAACCGATGCGGTGACCAGCGCCACAATCATTACCGCCCGGAACAGGGATTTGAGCGAACTGAATGAAAAAGTTCCCCTTGGAAAAATAAAGAACGTACAGTTGAGCCGGATGATGCCGGGCGGAAACCTGGTTGCAGGCTTTGCCCATGCGAGGGACCTGATTTATGTATCACCCCTGATCAAAAGCTATTTCACCGATGAGAAAGTCATTGAAACACTCTGGTTATACGAAGCCTGCGGGATAAACACCGTGGTTTTCAGGACCGATGAACAAACGATCAGGATCCTGAAGGAATTCTGGAGGAGGGGAGGCAAAATGCAGTGGCTTGCCCAGACCTATCCGCAGGACGATGACCTCACCAATGTGAAACAGGCTATCGATACCGGCGCAGTGGGTGCATTCGTGATGGGCGGGATTTCCGATAAAATTGTTGCTGAGAACAGGATGGAATTCCTGGCAAAGCCGATCGAATACATCCGGAGCCAGGGACTGATCGGCGGCACGGCCGCGCATTCCATCGAAGTTCCCATGCGCTGTGTGGAAAACGGAATTGAAGTTGATTTCTTCATGAAGACCTTCCATCATGATCAGTACTGGTCGGCCCACCCGCAGGAAAACCGCAGCGAGTTCATGCACAATCTCGATTCAGAATCTCTCGATCGAACAAAATATCATGATAACCTCTGGTGCGCCAATTCGGAAAGGGTGATTGATTTCTTCAGGAAGAATACCACCCCGTGGATTGCCTATAAGGTCCTCGCGGCCGGGGCTATTAAACCTGAAGATGGTTTCAAATATGCCTTCGAAAACGGCGCCGACTTCATCTGCGTGGGAATGTTTGATTTCCAGATCATCCCGAATGCAAATACGGTAACTAGCATTTTAAATTCAGGCATTAAGAGGGAACGGAGCTGGTTGGCGTGAGGATTATTTATTGGAATAAAAAAAGAGACGTCATCCCCGGGCTGGATATTGCAGGGAACGGCCAGCGCGTGACCCGGGGTCCCCCATAGCGAGTAATATATATATATATTTATAGCTATCCAGTATATCAACGGGGGACCCCGGCCTGCCCGCCGCCCACTGGCTCGAGCGTGGCAGGCGGGTATTCATGCCCGCGCACAAAGCTCCTGTGAAACCGGGGATGACGTTTCTTTTTAGAAAAAGTTTTTCAAGGGAGAGTTAGTTTCGATACTATTTATTTTTGATTTAAAAATAGTAAAAATGACGACATCCCCGGACTGGCCTTGTGGGTATGCATGTGCGGTGATCCGGGGTCTCCCTTCGCCAGTAATATGTATTATTTACAACAATGAATATCAACGGGGGACCCCGGTATTCCGGCCAGCTCGCAATGCTATTGGGAAACCAGGGATAATGTTCCTTTCATAAATAGTTTTTCAAGAGGGATTTGATTGCCCGGGATAAATTGCCCGGGACTTAAGTCCGGGGTTTTCATTCTGAATTTCTTTCATCTGTCCCCGTTTTTTGTAAATTGTGCCATTAAAGCTCCTTATTTATGCAGTATCGGATCAAATCCGCTTCAAATTTGGAAATTCTGCCAATCCTGATAATTTGTTTAATTACCATCTCTAATACATTCAATTCGCAGGCCCAAAATGTTGCCGGCAATCCCGGTACCCTCCGCATCGCCTCCTGCCAGTTCCCGGTTTCCGCCGATATCTCAGAAAATTTCCGGTGGATCAAAAAACATATGATTGAGGCAAAATCGAAAAAAGCGGATATCGTCCATTTTCCGGAATGCGCACTTTCAGGATATCCGGGGACCGATATGAAGTCCATCGAAAATTTTAACTGGAATGAACTGCACCTGGCCATGGATTCTGTATTGCACCTGGCAAAGATATTGAAGATACATGTGCTCCTGGGTTCCATGCACAAGCTCAGCGGGGAAAGTAAACCTCATAACAGCCTGTACCTGATCAGTCCCGGCGGCGGGATCACCGACAGGTACGATAAACGGTTTTGCACTGCTTCCGACCTGGAATATTTTTCTCCGGGCGACCATTTTGTCACCTTTGAGCTGAACGGGGTCCGCTGCGGATTGCTGATCTGCTATGATGTCCGCTTCCCGGAACTGTACCGTGAATACAGGAAGTTCGGAACTGATCTGATCTTCCAGTCGTTTTACAATGCCCGGGAAGAAAAGGGGAATATCCATCCCGAGATCATGCCGCTCACCGCACGGGCCATGGCCGCATCTAATTATTTTTATATGTCGCTCACCAATTCTTCAGCCCCTGAGAGCTGGCCGTGTTATATGATCACTCCCGACGGATTGGTTCAGGGAAAGCTGGATGAAAATATTCCGGGAATATTGTTCTCGGAGATTGATATTTCCAGGAAATTCTACGATGCCAGCGGGCCATTCAGGCAGGATGCGATAGGAGGAAAGCTGAACAGCGGGGAATGTGTAACCGACTCGATGTCAACGAACAGGAAAGTGTATTAAAGCATTAATAGTTGTTTTGAAATCTCTTCCTTTAACAGTCTAAACCGGTTTGAGATATAATAAGCGCGTTCTCCCGGCTCCAGCAATGATCCCAGTACAACTTTGTAGTCTTTTTCCCTGAAGCTATTCAATATATTTAACATTTTTTCAATCATGTTCCGGTCGGAAGGTAACGGGAGTCCCCTCATAATCAAGAATTCAATATCGAACGCGTCCCGGATTAATTTTCGCGACACAAAGGCAGAACATTTATTCTTCATCATTTGTTCCAGTGTGAGTCCCTTAACCATCACCTGCTGGGTGGAGAACTTTGAAAACGCGATTTTTCTTTCCCACTTGAATTCACTCAATCCTTTACGGATTTCAATTTTCAGGCTCCGGGTGATGCCCGGTGCACGAAATTCAAATAAAAAGGTATTTCTTTTGTTCATGCTGTCGGTTAACCTGAATTGTTCGGAAAGCATTTTCTTTAGCGAAGTGAAAATGATTTTAGGATCAGCCGATGCATCGAGCCAGAAATCCAGGTCTGTTGAATAACGGTTCAGGTTGTGGCATAGCCTCAGCATGGTCCCCCCTCCAAAAAAAAGAGACTCTAACAATCGGAGACTGTTTAAGTGATCGAGGACCTGAATTTCCAGGACCTCTAAATCCTGTAATTGGCGCATAACATTTCCCAGAATTGAATGGCTGATTTATTTGACTTTTCAAGAAATTTGAAGACAGATTTTTTGTTGATTTTCCCAAAATCGATTGCCTCAAAATCACATTTATATCTCCCGAGCGAGCACAGATACGCAATATCTGCCATTGCTTTATCCGGCATCGCGATGAAATATCCGCTTTTTCCCCGGTTGATACCGAATCCGCTATATAAAACTCTTTTCAGACGTGTATAGGTAAAACTGTATTCCCTGATAGAGATATTCATGGTCCGTTTTAACGAGATTGATTCGATATAGTAGCGTTGCTGTTGGGTAGATATGCTGTAGTAACTCAATGCCGTAACAAGCGAAACATATGAGGGAGTCTGTAAAATATTAGCGACGGTATAAGCCTCTTCTTCAATTAGGTTGTCAAAACGGCCAGGCGTAGTATAGAAATCCCGTTTAAGCCTGAGCAGCAATCCCTGTTTCACATATCTTGAGGCAGTGACTTTTGCGGATGCCGCATTTATCGACAGCATGTCGCTGATATCCTTGCCCGAGAAATAGAGCTTGTTGTTCCTGTATAATTCCATGATTCTCATATTAAATACATATAATTAACAATAATGATAATTTAATGTACTTGACAAAAATAATCAATTCTTTGAAATTTCAATAGTCGTTTTATGATAAAAAATTGGCACCGATTCATTAATTTGATAAAAAATTTAAAAACCATGAGTTCAGTAAACCGACGGGGATTTATCAGGAAATCGGTGGCCGCATCGATAGGACTGGCTGCCGGCGCCCCTGCCTTTATCAGGGGTTACGCCAACAAGAAACCCAGTGATGTAATCAATGTTGCCGTAGCCGGGATTCGCAGCCGCGGCGGCTTTTATTACGGCGGTTCGGGCCATACCGGCAATTTTACTAAAATAAAAGATTCGAGGGTTGTCGCCATATGCGATGTGGATGAAAACCTGTTCCCGCAAGCAGTCGAAAATATCGTTAAACTGGGTGGGGATAAACCAAAGACCGTTGTCGATTTCCGTGATCTTCTGGAAGATAAGGACATTGATGCCATTGCGATTGCCTCCCCTGATCATTGGCATGCCCTGCAGACCATCTGGGCCTGCCAGGCGGGAAAGGATGTGTATATCGAGAAGCCGCTTTCTCATACCATTGAAGAAGGACGGAAGATGGTGCAGGCAGCAAGGAAATACAACAGGATTGTGCAGGTCGGAACACAATACAGGAGCAGCAGGATTGTCCGGCAGGCGATCCAGGCCATCCACGATGGCGTGATCGGGGATGTTTACATGGGAAGATCGATTGTTTACGGACACCGGCCGAATATCGGCAGAAAACCCGACGGCCCCGTGCCCGCCGGAGTCCACTGGGACCTGCATCGCGGACCGGCGCCGATGATTCCATTCAATGAGAATCATTTCCACTATAACTGGCACTGGTACTGGGATACGGCTACCGGCGAGTTTGGGAATAACGGGGTTCATTTCACCGACCAGCTTCGTTGGGGTATGAAGTTAAATGAGTACCCGGTGAAGATCAGTTGCAGTGGCGGTGTTTATGTCTGGGATAATGATCAGGAAGTTCCGAACCTTCAGTCCGGTACTTTCGAGTTTGCCGATGGAAGGATCATCGAGACCGAGGTGAGGAGCCTGTTCACCAATGCGGAACAGGGCGGAAAGAACGGCGGCTTTTTTTATGGCTCCAAAGGCTGGATGCATATAACCGGGGATGGATTTGAAGTTTACCTGGGAGAAAAAGATGAACCGGGACTGGCGATGAAGAAGAGT
>DATDPY010000180.1:0-9781 GCA_035292565.1 Cyclobacteriaceae bacterium
GCATTCTTATACGGAATTCAGTGTTCCCTGGCCTCTTAACAACCAGGACCTGGTGACCCGGAACAGCCTGATCCAGGATAAGAATTCAAAAACTGTCGGCATCCGGATAGAGAATACACCCGGGAAAATTCCTGTCAGAAAGCATGTGGACCGGTTGCCGTATTTCGAGGGATCCTGGGAGATTGTTCCCCGGGAAGATGGGGAGGTGATAGTCATCTACAAGATTTTTACCGGGCAGAAACCCTGGCTTCCGAGGTGGATCGTCGACCCGATCATTGAATACGGCCTTTGGCAGACGCTGATCGACATGCGTAAAGAGATCATGGAAAAAAACGGGCTAAGCACCAGGCTCGAGTATATTGCGGATTGATCTATCCGTCGATTAATCCCGTTTCATTTTTTTATGAGGAACCGGCGATTTTTCATCCTTTCAGGAAAATAATCTTTCAGGAAATTTCGATTTAAGCCCCGGTTAGTTTTGCGGAAACTGCAAAAAAGGGGAAGAATAAGTTCTTATAATGGGATTTTCACGCCCGCTCGAATTACATTATAAACACGAACCGCACCCACTGCAACAGCCCCAGAGCACTCCATAATTTTCAGTTTTAGATGCAGATAGCTTTAAAATATTTTTGAATCGGCTAATAAAAAATATTCCCGATCAAAACTAAAAATTATGGAACAGTTCATCATCACACACGCAAGAGAACTTCATCTGCCCAACCTGTTCAATTACATGGCGCCCGTCATGATCATTCTGGCTCTGGCTGAGTGGGGATTGAGTATTTATCACAGGAATGATGCCTATGATACCAAAGATACCCTGGCAGGTTTTACAATCGGTATCGTAAACCTTTTAATCATTGGAGTGATCAAGCTTGGCTTTATCAGTCTGCTAATATTCATATATAATCTTACACCGCTCAAAATTCAGGATACCTGGTATTCTTTTATTATTTGCATCATACTTTTCGACTTCGCCGGTTACTGGGCGCACCGTGTTTCACATGAAAACCGGTTCTTCTGGGCCACTCATGTAACCCATCATAGCTCTGAGAAATTTAACCTTTCGGTCAGCGTCAGAAATAGCTGGACCGGTCATGTAAAGCTGATTTTCTTCATCCCGATTATGTTCCTTGGATTTCATCCTTTGGTATTTCTGATCAGCCAACAAATTTATTCCTTATATCAGTTTTGGGTACATACGGAGTACATAGGGAAACTTCCCCGGATCATTGAATTCATCTTTATTACCCCGTCTCACCACAGGGTCCATCATGCAAGTAATGCTAAGTACCTGGACCGCAATTACGGGGTGGTATTGATTATCTGGGACAGGATATTTGGAACTTTTGAAGAAGAATATGAGAAACCGAAATACGGTCTTACAAAGCCTGTAAACAGTTATAATCCCATATACCTTAATTTTCATGAGTGGTTAGCCATTTTCCGTGATGTACGCAATGCTGGATCTTTTCGGCATGCCTGGCAAATGATCTTCTCGCGCCCCGACAAGATTGACAGAATCAAACAGGAATGGGAAGAAACCACGTCGAATCAGCAGAATCAAAAATATCCCTCTTCAAGAAGAATCATAATGCCAAAGGACCCGTTGCCGGTCCCGTCGGGAAATTTCCTGCAAAAACCCATTCTCTTAAAAAAGTAAAACGTGACAATAAATGGATTTTTATAAGAGGAGTTTCGTGCTGAGAGTCAGGATTGTATTCAACTAAACTTTACGGTTATGAAAACAAAAATTAAAAGTATTTTTTATTCACCTTTATTCATCTTATTCCTGGCGCCGGCCTTTCTTTCCATTCCTTCATTCAGCCAGGAAAATAATATTACGGAAGTCAATGATAGCTGGATACTTGCCAGGGATGAAGAACGTGTAAGAATTCTTGAACAATGGTTTGGGATTGGCAATAACCATTTTGCCCGGAGGGTCAGGGCAGAAATGGAAGTGGAATCGTCACTGTCGGCCGTAATAGCCACCATAAAAGATGATCACGACCAGGGGAAATGGATGAACAGGGCCGAGAAATATTATATCTTTAATGTGAAGAATGAATATCATTGGAGCAATTATATACTTTTCGACGTTCCCTGGCCATTTCATAATCAGGACCTTGTTACCACAAGCGTTCTTAGCCAGGATCCCGTATCAGGCGAAATTAATATTGAAATCAGGGGCGATAACCTTTTAATTCCCCGCCAGGAAAATATCGACAGGATCGGCCACTTTGAAGGGTCGTGGAAAATCATTCCTTTGAATCACGACAGAATTAAGATCGTCTATACCGTCTTTACCGGCCAAAAATCCCGCCTGCCCAGGGAAGTCGTTACACCTATTATAAATTATGGGTTTTGGAAAACTTTTTGTGAAATGAGAAAGATAATTGATTATAAAAATAAAGCACGGGTTGAACTGAACTACATACGCGAAATTCCCTGAATCCAATCATTCCCGGTTAATCCTGCCCAAAGTATCATCAATCCTCTTAAACATATAATTAAAAAATCTGTTCCTTTCCTTCTCCGAGGCCGAACTTATTAAGGTGCTGTTTTTAATCAGATTATTGAGGGTGATATAGGTATCCCGGCAAAAATCAGGATTGGTTGTTGAAAGAATATTCATGACGTTATGACCGAGGTGTACCATGCTGAAATCACCCATTTTGAAATACGCAGTGTTATCGAGGATGATAACCTCATTCAAATACAACTGGTAATTACCGGGAGTCTCCCCGGGTTCATTCCCATAACGGAATTTCGTACCAGACTCAGCCTGCTGTTGAACATGACGGATAACCGATCGGTAATCATCGAGAAGTTCGAGGGCATCGGATTTATTTTTGAACCTCCCGATCTCATGATAGTATTCGATTTGACGGAGTGTAATCGTTATTGCTTCTTCACTCCAGATTTCAATGCTCGGGATTGAAATATATCCTGCCCATACATTTTTCGCCTTATTTAAAATGTCATTGTTTATCGCCCCGGGATCAAATTTCATTTCTTCCATCCCGGGGAAATTATTGATGTTTCGCATCCAGAAAAATAACTTAAAGGCCGCAAGTTTCGGCAAAATAAAAAAATAAAACAGGGGCAAATCCTTGGCGCCGTATATCATTTCCTTAAGATTGTATGCACTGAGCATTTTCAGGTTATGTTCTATGGATTCAAACCAGGCCTGGTAATCGAATTTGCCCGGTTTTACAGCCGTGTAACTGAATAATACCGATTCAGATGAATTAGTGAAAATGGCGTCCATGGAAATTCCGAATTTCGAACACAAATGCTTCAGCTCTTCCAGTGACAGGCTGGTTTCTCCCCTGATCCGGCGGTATGCGCTGTCGTTACTGATATTCAGTTCGTCGGTGATCACATCCACCAACACTAGATTTGGAGGAATTTTGCTTTTAAGCTCGTTGAAAAATTTAATCTGCGTACTTAATACCTCTCCCATATTATATTTGTTATAGATCAGAAGCTTGTTTCAACCACGTTTCGGGGCATGGATGTGTTCTGCACTTATCCTTTTTGAAAACGGCGATATCCCGGATCGCAACTTGAAAGCTAGGGATTTTTTAAATATCTGCCAAGTGGTTTTTTAAAGTCCATCAATTTCTATGTTTCCGGGATCGATCGGGAATATGCTGCATAACCATTTTTTCTTCGTGTTGAATGCCAATAAATCATTGGGATTTAATCAGAATGAATACGCTTATTTTCCGCAAAAATCGCAAATATCCCCTTCCATGGGTATTCCATTTTCAGTTTTTAGGTATTAAACACCCCTGCTGACTCCGAATCCTGCAAAAGTTCAGGAGCCGGGGCAGGCCGCCATATTTTTCAGTTTCAACTTCGAAATCGGTTCAGATAGTTTTACTGCGAAACTTTAAATCCAGGCATTATGGAACAACTATTTGAACAGACAAATCAATCGAATTTGTTAAACTTGCTGAGTTACGTTACACCGGTTTTTATCCTGATGGTTGCCGCAGAATGGGTGCTGAGTAAAATTGAAAAGCACGACACTTATGATGCGAGGGACACATTTGCCAATTCCATAATCGGCGCAGGCAATGTGGCAATCATGGCGACCGTAAAGGTTGCATACCTAAGCGCCATCGTGATCCTCTACAGCCTATCCCCCCTAAGGATCCCTTTGACATGGTGGTCCTTCGCTATCTGTATTCTGATAATCGACTTTATTGGCTACTGGGTACACAGGCTTTCCCACGAAAGCAGATTTTTCTGGGCGACGCATATAACCCATCACAGTTCCGAAAAATTTAATTACGGTGTTAATTTCCGGGTCGGCTGGACGGTCCATATTAAGCTCTTGTTTTTTCTTCCCCTGCTTCTTGCCGGCTTTCATCCTGTAGTGTATATGATAAGTTACCAGATCGATACCTCATACCAGTTCTGGATCCATACCGAATATATAAAGAAACTCCCCCGGATCATTGAACTTATTTTCGTTACACCGTCGCATCACCGGGTCCATCATGCCTGTAACGAAAAATATCTCGATCGTAATTACGGTGTTATGTTCATAGTCTGGGACCGGCTCTTCGGGACTTTTCAGGAAGAAGATGAAAAGCCACGGTATGGCATTACAACCCCGGTTAAAAGTTACAACCCGGTTTACCTGATTTTCCACGAATGGATGGCTATCGTCCGCGACGTGTTACATTCCGGTTCGATCCATGAGGCGTGGCAAATGATGTTTGCTCGACCCGGGAAGATCGTGGCAATCAAACAACTTAAGGAACATGATAAGCGGCTGAAGTCAGCGCCGGTCTCTTCGAGTCCGCGTGAATCCAGGCAATTGTCGGACCGCCCTGCAGTTCCATATAACAACATTTACAACCTTCCATCCATTCGCGGCAGCGTTCATCAATTAAAACCAATCCATCCTTTGAAACAATTTTTGCTTATCGTTTGCTTAAGTCTTATCAATTAATTTTTCCGAAATGAATTTTCTATATGCATAAATATACTATAAAATCTAAACCTCAATCCAATGGCTACCAAACACGATATTGATTTTACGTATTCAACCATCGATAAAATCCATCGACTGGCGCTTGGCGAAACCGCCGACCTCAGCGGGGCAAAATATGACGGCAATTTTTCATTGACGGTAGAACAGGCGCAGAGAGCTAAGCATCAGTTTATTGCAGATCAGCTCAATATCCGGATAGGAAACCGCGTACTGGACATGGGGTGCGGATGGGGGCCGATTTTAAAATTCATGAAAGAGATCGGGGCGAAAGCTACCGGGCTTACCTTGTCGGATGGCCAGTATCAAGCATGCAGGAAGAACGGGTTTGATGTCCATATCAAGGATGTCAGAACCGTTGCTCCAGGCGACTTCGGAATCTTTGATGCGGTGGTTTCAGTTGGGGCATTTGAACACTTTTGCTCCTTTGAAGAATATATGGCCGGTAAACAGGAGAAAATTTACCGTGACTTCTTTGAAACGGTTTACAATCTTTTACCTCCCGGCGGCCGCTTTTTCCTGCAGACGATGACGTTCACGGATAAAATGCATGATTTCCAAGCCGCCGACATCCACGCAAATAAGAAGTCGAACGAATACATCATTGCCCTGACAATAAAGCTTTTCCCTGGCTCCTGGCTTCCATATGGTCTGGAAATGATCATAAGAAATGCGGAGCCTTTTTTTAAGTTGATCAACAGTGAAAGCGGCCGGAGTGATTATATCGAGACGATCCTGCAGTGGCGGAAAATGTTCAGGCGATTCAATCTAAAGAAATATGCTCTATACTTCAGGTTCATTTTCGAATGTATAATGAATAAGAATTTCCGTCATCTGATCCAGGTGTTCAGGATCAATCCCATCAGGGTTTGTTTCGAACGCGATCTGATGGATCATTACAGGATTGTATTCGAGAAAAGGTGAACTGAAATTTTTCCTAATTATAAACGAACCAATGATTCTCTTAAACAATGTAAATATGAAAAAGCTCTTATTATCCCTGATATTGATTCCGGCTGTGAACTATGGTTTTGCACAGATTCCAGAACAAATAAAGGAACGTGCCGACCGCTTTTGGTCATTTTCACTATCTATCGGCGGGACGGCATCGGGAGGGCCGGCCAAAGACCTTGAGAAAGCTATGATTGCAGCGGGTTTTGATGATGGTGCGCCATGTGTGTTATTTTGTACCAAAAAATATATATCCTACCCATTTTCAGAAACCGGTTTGGGTGTAATCGGATTACCCTGGTCATTGCGTCTTTCAAGAAAATTAGGCCCTTATTTCAAAACAGTACTCATAATGAGTAACAATCCCATGGGCAGAACGGTTGGCCACAAATCATCGGGGTTATTAGGTTCATTTCTTGACACCAAATATTCTACATTTACATTCGCCCCAGCTATTGCCTTAAATCTTGAAGATGCATTTCAATTAGGTGTAGGACCGGCTATTTATGCCACAAAGTCCTGGTCAGAAAAAAGTACATTCGGATCTAATCCAAAACTAGGTTCAAAGATTGGGTTTATTATTTTAACTGATATTACCATCCCAGCACGATCCAGGTTCTTTTTCAATATGAATTTTGAGTACAGGCATGTCGGGGAAGCTGAGATTGAAAAATATGAGACAACTCCTGGCAGCAACGGAATCGGGGTTCCCGTAACGACGGCAGATTTCAGTCACGGCTTCCTGTCAGTGGGTATCGGAGTCCGGCTCTGAGTAGTTTGGCTTTGCGGGAGAGAAACATTGATCTATTTTTTCTGAATGATCCTGTTGATTATTTCAATAGGGGCTTTTGAAGGATTTCCGCAATCAAAAGGCGGCTGCGGATCATATTCAATCGATAATTGGATTGTCATGGCCGTTGTTTCGCCGGCAACCAGGCTGGCAAGGTACAGCGCCATGTCAATGCCTGCCGACACTCCTGCAGAGGTGATATACTTTCCGTCGTGGACATATCGCTTTTCTTCTACAGTAACGTTGAATTCTTTTAACTTGCCGATCCGCCTCCAGTGTGTGGTGCATCTTCTGCCATCCAGCAATCCTGCCGCCGCCAACACAATTGACCCGGAACAAACCGAAACGGTAAACAGTGTGGATTGATCCATTGCCCTGATCCACTGAAGGATTTCGTCGTCGGTGATCAACGAATCAATGCCGTAACCTCCCGGAACCAATAATATGTCCGCACTCCTGATTTCATCCAGTGAATGCGTTGCGGTTATTTCCAATCCATAGGGATCCTTATAGCCCCGTCTTTCCTTCCCCGCAAGGATTATCGAATACCCGGGCAGCCTGCTCAATACTTCATACGGTCCGACAGCATCGAGCGCGGTAAGCCTGTCAAAAAGCAGGATTACAATTCTCTTCCCTGTTATTTTTTCCATATTGATTATGATCGTATCACCCCTATCACTCATTCCCCCACTCGTATTCTCACACAAACTCCCACACCCATGAATACCGCTTGAGGAGCGAGCATACAGTGTGAAACGAGATGTGTTTTAATGACTGCATGTCGTTTACCTCGTTCTGTAAGCTCAAACTCGCACCCATACTCCCACTCCCTTCATGCCATTTAATGAATTACAGTAAATTGTCCAATCCCGTCGGCATTAATATTAAGCCGTATCCCCGCCCGGTCAGTGTCGCCCTGGAAATCTTCTGCTGAAATTTCAACCGCATAGCTTCCCTCACCAGTGCAAGTTCCGAAGATCAGCCCATCGCCGGAGAAATGCATCCCCGCCGGGAATTTTCCGGAAACAATGCGCCACCCCGGCTTCCCTTCGCCACCAAGCGCCGTCAGCCTTTCCATATATGGGAGTCCCGGGCTGACCTGCGGCAATTGTCTTGTCGTAATTTCCGGAATTGTATTCATCACTGCTCCCTGCCTTCCAATCATCACGAAGAAGTTGCGGATCACGTTATTTCTGGTTGACTCGCCTCCTGGAAGGCTTATTTTCCCGGCCGGAAAATCTTTCCGGTAAACATCGAAGTAGTGGTACTGGGCAACGATCTGCTGCCCGGGTATTCGTTGAAACGTCGACAGCCAGGCTGGAACAGTTGATGTGAACAGGTTATCGAGTTTTTCATAGGCGATATATATCGTCGCGTCCTCGCTTACCTGAAAATTAAGCAAGGACCCGGAAACGATATCAGCCATATCGGCACTTGTTGATATATAAGTAAGACCCGTGTATGGACCTGTATTGCTGAATGATACTTCGGTGCCGGACTGTGTATTGGGGAACTCACCGATCATCATTTTAGAAACGCGGTTTATCAATGTGTCGGACGTAGCCCGGACCTGTGTAACAAGGATCTCGCCCGCGTCTTTTTCCCGGATATGGATCCTGAAACTTGCCTCGGACTTGTCGAGGTCTTCATCGATTACTGCCAGGTTCACAGTAAAATCCCCGGCAACTTCCGGCACTCCGGTGATCAGGTTCCCGTTTTCAAGCCGAAGTCCTTTGGGCAGTGATGAGCTTCCCGGTATGGCGAAGCGGAGCGGTGCATTTCCAGACGCAAACAATTCCTTCAGATAAAATGCTCCTGCTTTTCCATCCGGGAGTTCGCAGGTGGTAATTATGGGTTTGGTGTTCGTCCTGATAATGATCCTCGCTTTGGATAGTTTCCCCTCATCATCCATGGCAACTGCTTCTACAAGATTATCGCCTTCCCTGATCTTTATTTTTTCCATAACCGGTGATTCGGAAAAAGTGCTTACGAGCTGATAATTGAGCCTCACCTGTATGGAGCTTATTCTTCCATCAGCATCATCGGCGTGTATTTCCAGCGCGACTTCCTGGCCGGGAGAAAACGCCTGTTTATATTCCGGAGCAGTAAAATAAATTACAGGAGATAGGTTCCCGTCATTGACCTGAGAATATGCCCATCTCACAAGATCAAGCGAAGAGGCAGCGTCCCATTGGACGCCATGGCCAACTCCTTCGAAGCTGGTGAACGTCGGATTCACGCCGGTTACCCATTCCATGCCGCCGCCGTCATAGCCATTCAGCTTTCTCACCGCGGCCACCTGCGAATCGAGTTTCTGTGCATAGTAATCGAACTCGCCCCGGATAGCCCACGCCGGCGTGTTCTTTATTTTTTCCAGGTCTGCGCTGATCCCCATTCCCATCGGGATTGCAGCAGCAATATAACCGGGGTATTGTTCCAGGAACTGCCATGTTCCCGCCCCTCCCATCGAGAATCCAGTGATATAAATTCTGCGCGGGTCAACCCTACCGGCAGCAACCAGGTCATCAACGGCTTTCTTTATGTCCGCAAATTTCTGCGACCAGCCGCGGGTGGTTTTTGGAGAAATGATATAGGTAGGCTCCATTTGGGTATTGGCACCGAAGTTATGCCACATCCTTACCGGCGGATCGACGGCATTGCGCAGTGTGGCATGATCATCTTCGCCGCAGCAACCATGCAGGAATATGGCCGCTGGATGGTGCTGTCCCGGAATCGTATCCGAAGGGGTATATAAATAATATTCCGTATTTCCTTCCTTATGCCATGACCATTGGATGAAGCCTTTGTAATCGATTGGCTGGGAACGGGCATGTTGGAAAATCAGGTAAAAAGCTATTAAAAGAATCGGGATTTTGGTCATGGATATAAATTAACCCAGATTATTCAATAAGGAAAAATTCTAATGACGGTCATTAGAAAAATAATGCGATAAGCTATTATAGGACAGGTAGTTATAATTAGAAGGAATTTGTATTTTTCGAGCTAAAAGAGGTAAGAATTCCTTACTT
>DATDPY010000181.1:0-3573 GCA_035292565.1 Cyclobacteriaceae bacterium
CCCGTTGCCATGGATTGAAACACGGTTACTGAAGTTCGCTTCGAACATGAATTTATTGATCACAGCATCGAAGCGCATGCTTTTGCTGTATCCGTATACATTCCCGCATCTCAATATATAGGTATCGATTTTATTAAAAAGGCGTTTGACATGGTCCTCTCCCCTCAATTTTGAAATGCCATAAAAAGTCTTTGCGTTCGGCTCGCTGCTTTCTGTAACATCTTCTATTGAAGATCCATACACAGAAGTACTACTGCTGTAAATGAACTTTTTCGCCTGACTTGATTCAACGGCAGAAACAACTTCGGCGGTTCCCCAATGATTCACCTGTTCGTGGAAATGAGAATCTGTATTTGCAAAGGGTGTTGTTACCCTGGCTGCAAGATGGTAAACGACATCAATTCCTTTCAGGATTTTCCCGAGTTTCCAGGAGTCGAGTATGTCCCCTTCAACAAAATCGATCTTTTCAATATTATCGTATTTCTTTCCCAGGAATAGATTATAATTCGGCCGGCTGAGGTTATCGTAAACGACCACTTCCTCAACCTGTTCTTCAGAAGCGAGGACTTTTACAAGCTCAGTTCCCACATATCCTGCACCACCAGTTACAAGAATTCTCATATTTATTTAACGACCAGATCGGTGTGTAATCCGCATTCAGTTTTATTTAATCCGAACCAACGCGCATCTCTTTCACTCATATCCTGTTCAACCCTCCGGGTACATGGTTCACAGCCTATGCTCAGATAGCCCTTTTCTTCGAGGGGATGAACCGGTAAATGGTATTCGCGGCGGTATTCGAATATTTTTTTGCTTGTCCATTCGAGCATCGGATGAAATCTTAGAGTATCGTGGGGTGCAGATTCTTCCACGTTGAAGGTTTTTCTCAGTTTGCTCTGGTCTGCCCGTACGCCATTAATCCATACATCGAACCTCATCAAGACACTATCGACGGGGCTTACCTTATTAAGGTAACAGCAATGGTCAGGATCGGAGGTGAATAAAAGGCGCCCATTACCATCTTTTTGCATGTATTTGGGGGTAAAAGATTTTAAATCGATGGTATTCAGGTTGAGCAGCTTTGTAACCTCATCTTTGAAATTTATTGTTTCCGGAAAGTGGTAGCCCGTATTTAGGAAAAAAACCGGGATTGTCTGGTCGATCCGGCTCAGGATATGGAGCAATACGATGCTATGCGATTGAAAGGATGATGTCGTAAAGATCTTTTTGCCTGCTTGCCGATATTGCAGAATTTTACTTTTTATTTCATCAAATTCCATCACGATTTTGATTTATCCCGGCAAAGATAAGGAATTCATTCCGTCCCATTCCCGATTTCTTTTAAAAGACGAATCTATCAAATTAGATAAATTAAAGATATTTTTTGATAATTTCATGAGAAACAGGCAGGCAGTACCCGGACCTGTAATATTATATCAGATGCTCCTTTATTCTGGCTTTTAAAAAATAATTTTTCAAAGGTTTAATATACGATCTGATTATGAAATTGGTATTTTGCTATTATCTTTAGGCAGATTAAATAACCCCCAAATTTTTATTCTATGAACCTGTCAAGAATTGGAACAATTGATTTTACAGGACATTCCGGCCACAAGTACACCTTTAATGTTTATCCTTATACGCATGATTTCGGAAAGGATAAAGGCGCGGTTTATGTAATCACTAAAAGGGTTGTGAAACATGACGGTACGGTTGATCATAATTTATTGTTTATCGGGACCACCGATAATATTACCTCACTCCCGAAGATCCATAAAAAATCCTCCTGTCTGACCCGGGAGGGGGCGAATTGTGTATGCACTTACTGGGAGGATAATCCGGCTACCAGGGTTACCATCAACGACGACCTGATAATCCATTATCACCCTCCGTGCAATTATGAAAATTAATGCTCTTCCGTGAGTTTGGCTACCTTAAAAATTTCCTTTTCTTTATGTCCGCAATAGGTGCACTTGTAACGTTTCATTAATTCGCCTGATGCAAATGCCGTAGGAGCTATAATCAATTCCTCCTTTTCCACCTTAAGTGTCTGGTAACCGCAACGAGGACATTCTTTTGCAGTAAGCTTTCCCGAATATTTTTCTATCTCTGTATAACCGGTTTCCTCATCAATCCAAACATCATAATCTATAGAGAATACATCTTCTTCAGCTTGCATGCCTTCGTCAAGATAAACATCTTCTTCTTCCTCCGTGAGAAGCTTCATGGGCTTACCCGTCTTGGGAGAAATCCTTGGTTTATACCGCAGATTCTTAAGACGATTATTCATGTAATTCGGATAATAAAACTTGAGCGTATAATAGGCAATTGTGCCCAGGATAATGGCCAGCATAATCTCAATAAAATATTCCACCAACTTCCATAAAGCACTATCGCCTGATATGAAGTTTTTTGGATATAATGCAAGGGATAGGATAATCAAAAGGCTCGAATTCCACAAAATCCGGATCTCATACATGCTGATAAAATCATACTTGTCTTTGTTGATCCGGATTGACCATATTTTAATCATGTAACCAATGATCAGCCCGACGCCGGCAACAAAAATAATCCCGCAAACGTAGGGTAATACCTGATCAAGGCTTGTTAAGAACTGGTTTAAGTTACCATTCATACAGGGAAGCCAGTTTTACTTTCAGCATAATATTTCGAATCAAACTTACAATAAAAGATTTACTATTAATAATTAATATCTGCAATTCCCTTTTACGACGGACTCCTGATAGCCTGTTATTCAATAGATTAACTGAGTCTTTCCAGCTCAAGGATTTGAAAGGGAAACTGATTTTTATCATTCTGTAAATAATCAGCGCTTGACTTTACCTTCCATTCACTCCAATTCAAATCAGGGAAATAAACGTTTCCCCGGATATGGGCAGCCACCCTGGTATAATAGATCTTATCGACGATCATAACAGCCTGGCGGTAAATATCAGCTCCCCCAATGATAAAAACCTCTTCCTGGTTTTTACCTTCAGCGTATTCAAGCGCCTGGCCGAGAGAGTGCATAGTTAATACACCTGCAATTTCAAGGGAATTATTTCTGGTCAGCACGATATTCGTCCTCCCTTTCAAGGGACGGCCGATGCTGAGGAAAGTATTTCGCCCCATGATGATAAATTTGCCCATGGTGAGGGATTTGAAATGCATAAGGTCATCCGAAAGTTTCCATGGAAGCTGGTTCCCACTCCCGATTACACCGTTTTCTGAAACAGCTACAATGACAGATTTTATCATAATTTATTGCCCCTTAAAAATTCTTTAATCGCCATCCTCTTTTTGCCCTCAGCCTGAAGCTCTATTATATCGATAAGGCCTGTGCCCGTCTGGAATCTCAGGTAACTTCTGTTGTCCGTATCGTATTTCCCCGGGGCATTCCTGGAACCGACTGCTTCGGCCGTGGCTTTGTATATTTTAATCATACCGGAATTCATTATGGTCCAGGCTCCGGGATAAGGTGATAATCCCCTGATAAGGTTAATTATTTCCTCGGTGGATTTACTAAAATCAATCTTGCAGGTTTCCTTATCAATTTTAGGGGCCTGATTTAAA
>DATDPY010000182.1:0-16388 GCA_035292565.1 Cyclobacteriaceae bacterium
ATCGCACAGGACTTCTTCCATGATATTGGTCGGTCGCTGGGGCATTTTAGTGGCAATGATGCAACCGGCAACTTCGGATATTTTTTGCTCATCTACTTTCAGGCTGCGCAGGAATTCGACAGCAATATCTTTGCCTGCAATCTCATGGTTATCCTTACCCGTAAAATATCCTGTATCGTGAAACCATGCCGCGATGACCACGGTTTCAAGCTGGGCTTCGGAAAGATTCGAAGCTTTCCCTATTTCAACGGCAGCTCCCGCCACGTCGCTGAAATGCTGAAAATCGTGATAATAAAAATGGTCTTTGGTATTCTCCTTGAGAAATTTCTCAACGTATTCCCTGCTCTTGCGGATAAGGTCGGTCTCAAACACCATTTATTTCCGGGATTTACCTGGATAAAGATAAAATTATTTTATGTTAAATGTGGATTCTATAAATCAGATAATTTAACTAATTTAATGTGGTTGTTGTATCATCAGTAACAACCTTCCCGGCCCGGGCAGATTATTCCTGAAGTAATTCACTGCAACGATGATTTTTAAGCCTGCAAACTTATACGCCGTATTTTTCCTTATCATTATTCCGGGGATCTGCCAGGTAAGCTGTCACAGGAAACCATCCGGCGATTCGGGTATCAATCCGGTTTCATCCCTGTTCCCCTATAGTATCGGCAAACCTGACGGCAGTTTTGCAATGCCGGAATTCCTTGCAGAAATATCCGCGCTGGAATATTTCAGCGATGGAATCCTCGCCTGTGTTGAGGACGAAAGCGGGTCGCTGTATCTTTTTAACACGGGTACCGGAAACGTCACCCGCAAAATCAAGTTCGGGGAAAAAGGAGATTATGAAGGAAACGCCATCAAGGGTGACTCGGCCTGGGTGATAAAAAGCAACGGAGAGCTGTTCATGTTCAGAACCGACCTGGGCGACAATCCTGAATCCATGACCTGGCATCTCCCGTTCAACAACAAAAATGACGTAGAAGGCTTATGCTACAGAGATGCTGATCACAGCCTCCTGATCGCATGCAAGGGCGACGCGGGAATTCAAAAAGAGCTGAAAGGAAGAGCGGTTTACCGGTTTGACATCCGGGCCGGAAAGCTTGACCCGGATCCCGTCATTCACCTTACCAGTGATGTTTACATCGACGCGCTTAAGTCATTTGGCCTTGATCCGGAAAACCATTCCCCGTTCAAGCCCTCCGGCATCTCTATCAATCCATTGAACGGGAATGTTTTCCTGATCAGCTCAATCGGAAGATTGCTGATGATCATCGACGAGGATAAGGAAATTGTCTTCATGATCCCCTTACCGGGCAGGACTTTCACACAGCCGGAAGGAATATGCTTTTCCCCGGAAGGAGACATGTTCATATCGAGCGAGGGGAAAGTGAAAGATGGAATTATTTACAGGTTCAGGAATTCCAAATAAACGATTACCGGGGCGTCACGATCAGCAGGATGGAGAAAATGATAAAAATTATCTTCAGGGTTTCCAGATCCAGGACGGTTTATACCTAACGACATATAAAATGCAGCATTTCCTGATCAAACCTTTTTAACGACTTCCCGCTTCTCGAAAGATTCAATTACATCGCCGGTCTTGATGTCGTTGAAATTCTTAATACTGATCCCGCATTCAAATCCTGATTTTACTTCACCTACGTCGTCCTTGAATCGCTTCAGCGCGAGTATTTCTCCCGTGTAAATAACAATCCCGTCGCGGATAAGCCTGATGCTGTTATTTCGTTTAATGATCCCCTCGGTCATCATGCAGCCGGCAACAGTTCCTACTTTCGAAACTTTGAAGACTTCCCTGACCTCCGCGTTGCCCAGGATCACTTCTTCCATTTCCGGTTCAAGCATGCCTTCCATGGCCGCTTTAAGGTCGTTAATCGCATCATAAATGATCGAATACAACCTGATCTCTATTTCTTCCTGTTCAGCAAGCTTTCGGGCATTCGAGGAAGGCCTCACCTGGAATCCGATGATGACCGCATCGGAAGCTGATGCCAGCAGAACATCCGATTCGGAAATCTGCCCCACTGCCTTATGTATGATATTTACCTGTACATGGCTCGTGGTAAGTTTCAGGAGCGAATCGGCCAGGGCTTCCACCGAGCCGTCGACATCACCTTTAACGATAATATTCAACTCCCTGAAACTCCCGATCGCAAGCCTGCGCCCGATCTCATCAAGGGTAATATGTTTTTTGGTCCTGAGGTTTTGTTCACGCTGGAGCTGCTGGCGTTTGGTTGCCACTTCCCTGGCTTCCCTTTCCGACTGCATTACATGGAATTTGTCGCCGGCCTGGGGAGCGCCGTCGAGACCCAGCAACTGCACCGGCGTAGACGGATCTGCATCGGTAACCTTATTGCCGCGCGGGTCGAACATGGCTTTCACCCTCCCGTAATGGGAGCCTGCCAGGATGATTTCGCCCATATGAAGGGCGCCAGTCTGAATCAATACAGTAGCGACATATCCCCTGCCCCGGTCGAGGGATGCTTCAATTACGGTTCCTATGGCCGGTTTTTTGAAATTGGCCTTTAAGTCGAGAAGTTCTGCTTCAAGAAGGACCTTTTCCAGCAGCTCATCGATACCTTTCCCTGATTTTGCGGAAATCTCCTGCGACTGGTATTTACCGCCCCATTCCTCCACCAGGATGTTGATCTTCGATAACTCCTCCCTGATCTTGTCGGGATTGGCATTGGGCTTATCGATTTTATTGATGGCGATTACGATGGGCACGCCGGCTACCTGGGCATGGTTGATGGCCTCCCTGGTCTGAGGCATTACATGGTCGTCGGCAGCCACCACGATGATAACAACGTCCGTGATGCTCGCTCCCCTGGCCCTCATCGCCGTGAAAGCTTCGTGTCCCGGGGTATCGAGGAAGGTGATCTTTTTTCCGCTGTCCGTCACCACATTGTAGGCGCCGATATGCTGGGTGATGCCGCCGGCTTCGGATTCGGTGACTTTTGAATGTCTGATATAATCGAGAAGGGAGGTTTTGCCATGATCGACATGGCCCATGATGGTCACTATCGGAGGCCGCGGACTCAGATCCGCTTCCAGGTCCTCAACTTCCTTCACTTCGAACTCCTCTTCCTCGGTGATGAACTTGGCATCGTAACCAAATTCATCGGCAATCACCGTAATCGCTTCGGCATCGAGGCGCTGGTTAATGGAAACGAACATCCCCAGGTTCATGCAAACCGAGATTACCTCATTCACCTGCACGTTCATCATCGATGCCAGGTCGTTCGCCGAGATAAATTCATTTACATTCAGGACCTTTGCCTGTTCCTTTTCCCTCATCATTTGTTCCTCGTGGGCTTCGGCTATGGCAAAGCGTTTGTCCCTCCTGTATTTGGCACGGCTTATGCCCGGCTTCGTTTTTCCGCCGCTGAGTTTGGCCAGAGTTGCCTTGATCTGTTCCTGGATCTGTTTGTCGGAAACCTCCTCTTTGATCACGCGCGCTTTCTTCTGCCCCTCCTTTGTCCTCGGCTTTTGTTCGGTACCCGTTGCCTGAACCTGTTTTTGGTCAAGCTGTTGTAATTTCTGAATCCGTTTACGTACCCGTTTCTTCTTCTTTTTATCCTTCTGGTCATCACTGGAAGCAACCGGCGTTGGTGCTTTTCCCTTTCTTGCTTCCGGAAGTTCGATCTTCCCGACGACCGTCAGTCCCTTCAGGGGCTCGGCTTTGGCTTCAATGACATCGGATTCTTCCTCAACTTCTTCCGGCTCCGCCTCCCCGGATCCTGTAATCTCTCCGATGACTTCTTCCTTCTCTTCTAATGCCTCGGCTCCAGGCTCGGTTTTTACACCTTCTCCTTCAAGCTCTTCGGTTTCCGGTTGCCTGGTTTTCGACTTGGGTATTTCCAGTTCTATCTTTCCAACAACCTTGATCCCCTGCAGTTTGGGAAGCTCATCGATCCATTTTTCGGGCTCGGCATGCGTTTCAGCGGCGGGTTTTTCTTCACGTGCCGGCTTTTCCTTCTTTGATTTATCTTCCCCTTTTGAAGCCGTTATACTCTTTATGAATATTTCTTCCTCATCCTCTTTCTGCTTGTGCCTGTCTTCTTTTTCCGAATCGATGATAATATTGCCCGCATGTTTTTTTCCTATGGTCAGACTGCTGGCCTCTTCCTTATCCATGGCGGATGAAGCAAATTCCCGGGAAAGCAGGACGAGCTGTTCCTCGGAAATTTTCGAGTTGGGGTTATCCTCCACCCCGAAACCTTTGGAAGACAGGAATTCCAATATCGTGTTTTTACCGATATTCAGTTTCCTGGCTACCTGGCTAAGCCGCATGGTCCTTTCACTACTCATCCACTACTTTTTATTGTTCAAATTCCTGTTTAAGGATGTTAAGGACATCCTGGATCGTCTCTTCTTCGAGGTCGGTTCTCCGGATCAGGTCTTCTTTCGACAGGGCCAGAACGCTTTTAGCCGTATCCAGTCCTACCCGTTTAAGTTCATCGATAACCCAGCCCTCGATTTCATCTGCAAATTCCTCCAGGTCCACATCTTCGTCTTCCGCTTCATCAATATCGCGGAATACATCTATTTCATAACCTACAAGTTTTGACGCAAGCTTTATATTATGACCTCCCTTCCCGATAGCCAGGGATACCTGGTCGGGTTTCATGAATACCGACACCCTGCCGCCTTCTTTATCCACTTTAATCGAAGAGATCTTCGCAGGGCTCAATGCTCTCTGGATGAATAATTCCAGGTTGTCGGTATAACTGATCACATCGATATTTTCATTCTGGAGCTCCCTCACGATGCTATGGATCCTCGATCCTTTCATTCCGACACAGGCGCCCACCGGGTCGATCCGGTCATCATAGGATTCAACCGCCACCTTGGCTCTTTCCCCGGGTTCCCTGACAATATTCCGGATCGTGATGAGGCCGTCGAATACTTCAGGGACCTCGCTTTCAAACAGCCGCTCCAGGAATTTCGGAGATGTCCTGGAAAGGATGATCTTTGGGTTCCCGTTAACCATTTCCACCCGTTGCACAACGGCTCTTACCGACTCGCCCTTCCGGTACTTATCTTTTCCAATCTGCTCCGTTTTAGGAAGGATCAGCTCATTTCCTTCGGCATCGATAAGAAGCACCTCCCGGTTAAGCACCTGGTAAACTTCCCCCATGATCAGCTCTCCCACGAGCTCCTTGTATTTTGCGAATAAAAGATCCTTTTCCAGGTCTTTAATTCTCTGCATCAGGGTTTGCCGGGCCGTCATCACCGCCCTCCGGCCGAAATCCTCAAGCTTAATCTCTTCAGATACTTCCTCGCCAACTTCGAAATCGGGTTCTATCTTTTTGGCCTCGGTCAGACTGATCTTGTCATGATCCCAGATATCCTCCGACTCATCGTCGACAATTTGTCTGAACCTGAAAATCTCAAGGTCCCCCTTATCTGCATTAATCACGATGTCGAAATTGTCGTCATTCTCGAACTTCTTCCTGATCATTGTCCTGAATACATCTTCAAGGATCCTGATCATGGTAGGTCGGTCCACATTCTTCTGCCGCGCAAATTCAGCAAAGGATTCAATAAGATTTTTAGTATCCATTGTCACTTAAATGATACAATTACAGTTGCCTTCAGGATCTCCCCGAAATCAATACTTTCAGCCAGGCCTTCCTTACCTTCTTTTTCGGCCGGCTCAACGATGACAATTCCCCTGTCATCAACTTCTTTCAGTACACCCCTTGTAATCAATTGGCCGCTCTTCAGCACTTTGATCATCCTTCCGAGGTTTTTCCTGAATTGTCTCGGCGTGCTCAGGGGATAATCAATCCCGGGTGATCCGACCTCCAGCGTGAACGGGCCTTCGATCGGTTCTTTCTGGTCGAGCCAGTCCGATAATTCACGGCTGATCCTCGAACATGCATCGATATCGATCCCCTGGTCACCGTCAACCAATATTTTCAGTTTCCGGCTGCCTTTGCCGCCGGTGAGGGACACATCCACAACAAAATAATTTTCGCCGGGAAGCAATTCCTCAGTTCTTTCCCTGATTTCTTTGATCAGAGCGCTCACTTTCAATTCATAGTAATGAAAGAGGGGACATTCGTCCCCTCCATTCTAAATACAAAATCCCTGCAAAATTATATAAATAGCTGGTGAATTCAAACTTTATTATTTTATTCCTACTTTGGGCATTTTATTATAGATTCGCAATTCTTAACTGCCATCATGATTAAATTCCGGTTTTAAGGTTCCCCTGATGCAATCCAGCCTCAAGATTTACAATTCGCTCACGAGAAAAAAAGATGATTTCAAGCCGTTGAATCCGCCCTATGTAGGCATGTATGTATGCGGGCCTACGGTATACAGCGATGTCCATCTCGGGAACGTCAGGACTTTCATTTTTTTTGATGCCATATACCGCTACCTGACGCATCTCGGATACAAAGTCAGGTATGTGCGGAATATCACCGACGTAGGGCATCTTGAAAGCGATGCAGATGCAGGCGAGGACAAGATCTCGCGAAAGGCCAGGCTTGAAAACCTTGAACCGATGGAAATCGTGCAACGGTACACAACGGGATTTCATCAGGTCATGGAAATGTTCAACATACTTCCCCCTTCCATAGAACCTTTCGCCACCGGCCATATCATCGACCAGATCGAAATGGTGGGCGAACTGATCGGGAACGGACTTGCCTATGAAGTGAACGGTTCCGTTTATTTCGACGTAAAAAAATATAACGAGAAAAATAATTATGGGATCTTATCCGGCCGCGTGATCGAGGAGCTGCTTTCAGGCCAGCGCGACCTGGAGGGACAGGATGAAAAAAAGAACAGGGAGGATTTTGCACTTTGGAAAAAAGCGGCCCCGGGCCACCTCATGAAATGGAACTCCCCGTGGAGCCTTGGATTTCCGGGATGGCATCTCGAATGTTCCGTCATGAGCACGAAATATCTTGGAAAAACATTTGACATCCACGGCGGGGGCATGGACCTGAAATTCCCTCACCATGAATGCGAAATCGCGCAGTCGGTCGGTTCATACGGGCAGGCGCCTGTGAAGTACTGGATCCATACCAACATGCTTACCGTGAATGGCCAGAAGATGAGCAAGTCGCTCGGCAACTCATTCCTGCCCGGAGAACTGATCACCGGGAACCATGCCTTGCTCGACCAGGCTTACAGCCCGATGTCGGTCAGGTTCTTCATGCTTCAGTCACATTATTCCAGCACGCTCGATTTTTCCAATGATGCCCTGAAGTCCGCTCTGAAAGGATATAAAAAAATTTCAAACGGCATCAAGCTGGCAAAAAAACTCCGGTACTCCCCGGAAGACGGGGTAGTGTTCGACCTTAAACAGCTCGACCAGATCAACCAGATCTGTGAAAACTGCTATGAATCCATGAATGATGATTTTAATACTGCCCTGACCATCGGCCACCTGTTTAACCTTCTTAAGAAAATAAACTTGTTGCAGACTGGTTCCCTTAAGCATGCACAGCTCGGGGAAGAGGGCTTTAAAAAACTGGTCAATACCTTTATTTTATTCGTGGAAGAAATTCTGGGACTGAAGGAAGAGAAAATCGAAAATTCGGAATACCTGCTGAAAGTTGTCCTGGATTTTTATTCGCAGGCCAAGTCGAATAAGGATTATGCGAGGGTGGATGCCATCCGCTCAATGCTGAAGGGTATCGGCATTGTGCTGAAAGATATGAAAGACCAGATCGATTGGGCTTATGAGGAATAAGCATTCCCTTTCCTTCTTCGCTGTCACTACCGTTGTTTGTGTTCTCGCAGGCTGCCGTAAGGAAAAACCGGAAAGCTCTTCTGCGGTTGAACCCGAACTGATTCCGGTTAATGTCCCTTATTTCTATTCCGATTCTGCCTATCATTATATATCCATGCAGGTTGGCTTCGGTCCCCGGATACCGAATTCCGTACCTCACAGACGATGCGCAGATTACCTTGTTAAAAAGTTCATGGATTTCGGTGCCGAAGTCGCTGTGCAGGAATTTACCCGCGTGGCTTACGATGGACAGGAGCTCGGGCTAAAGAATATCATCGTGTCCTTTGACCCTCAAAAACCGAGGAATATTCTGCTGGCCGCCCACTGGGATACGCGTCCGATCGCAGACAAGGATTCTATTAATCCTTCCAGACCTTTCGACGGGGCTAACGACGGCGCGAGCGGCGTGGGGGTCCTTCTTGAAATTGCGAGAGTCTTATCGCGGAACCCGCGGCCCAATTCAGGTATCGACATAATACTTTTCGATGGCGAGGATTTCGGAGAACCTGAATTCGGGAACGAAACCCGTGAAGCAGAGGATGGATCGACCTGGTGGTGCCTTGGATCGCAATACTGGTCGAAAAATCCCCATGAAAAAAACTATTCGGCATATTACGGCGTATTACTCGACATGGTAGGGGCAAAAAATGCCAGATTCTACAAGGAGGGAATCTCCGTGCAATATGCAAAAAAAATAACCGACCGTACCTGGAGCCTGGCATCGGCAGCCGGGTTTGGAGAATATTTCATCAATGCCACAAGCCCCGCGATTACCGACGATCATATCTTCATAAACCGGGATGCGCATATACCGACAATAAGCATCGTGGATTATGATCCCGGCCGCGAAGATTCTTACTTTCCACGTTACCATCATACGCATCAGGATAACATGGAAATCATCGATAAAAAAACACTTCACGCCGTTGGTCAAACCGTCCTGAATCTTATATATGCGGATTAACCTTTCCTGACCCCGCAATCCTGATTGAGAATATTCGTTATTTTTGCCTTAAACCTGATCTGAATGTTCGATAATTTAAGTTTTAAACTTGAGCAAGCTTTCAAGACACTGCGCGGACAGGGCAAGATTACCGAGATCAACGTGGCTTCAACGGTTAAAGAGATCCGGAAAGCCCTGATCGATGCCGATGTAAACTATAAAGTAGCCAAGGAAGTTACCGACCGGATTAAGACAGAGGCGCTCGGGCGTGATGTGCTGATCGCTGTTTCGCCGGGGCAGCTTCTGACAAGGATCGTAGCGGAAGAACTTACCCGCCTGATGGGACACACCATGGCCGAGATCAATATTAAAGACGATCCGGCCATTATACTGATCTCAGGCTTGCAGGGCTCCGGCAAAACAACCTTTACCGGAAAGCTTGCGGCTTATCTGAAGAAACAGGGAAGGCAATCGATGCTGGTTGCCTGCGATATATACCGGCCGGCTGCGATTGACCAGTTGAAAATCCTCGGCGAGCAGACTGGCATTGAGGTTTACGCTGAACCTGATAATAAGAATGTTCTGTCCATTGCGAAGCACGCCGTTGAACATGCCCGAAAAGCAAATCTTAAGATCCTGATCATCGATACCGCCGGGCGGCTGGCCATCGATGAACAGATGATGGAGGAAATCACCTCCCTTAAGAAAGCCTTGAATCCATCGGAAACATTATTCGTGGTCGACTCAATGACAGGCCAGGATGCTGTTAATACCGCAAAAACTTTTAACGAAAGACTTGATTTTGACGGGGTAGTTCTGACCAAGCTCGACGGGGATGCCAGGGGTGGAGCTGCCTTATCGATCAGGGCTGTAGTTGAAAAGCCGATTAAATTTATCAGTACGGGGGAGAAAATGGATGCCATCGATCTTTTTCATCCCGACAGGATGGCCCAGCGGATCCTGGGTATGGGTGATGTGATTTCTCTTGTTGAAAAAGCACAACAAACTTTTGATCGCGAAGAAGCCCAGAGGATTAACAAGAAAATCAGAAAAAACCAGTTCGATTTCAATGACTTCCTGTCCCAGCTTCAGCAGGTCAGGAAAATGGGGAATCTGAAGGACCTGGTAAGCATGATACCCGGCATAGGAAAGGCCATGAAGGGCGTGGAACTCGATGAAAATTCCTTTAAGCCCATTGAAGCTATTATTAAATCAATGACCCCGGATGAAAGGGAGAATCCCGACCTAATCGGTGGCAGCAGGAAAAAAAGGATCGCCGATGGAAGCGGCACCAGCGTGCAGGAAGTGAATAACCTGATAAAACAATTCGGCGAAATGCGGAAGATGATGAAAACAGTGAATAAAGCCGGGGGCAAAAAAGGATTGGCTAACATGAATCTTTTAAGAAGGTAGTTCGGGGAAATTATTTATTTCCCCGGTAGGTCTACTTGTATAAAACCGATTTTACGGCTGCCGCTGTTTTTTCCGCATTCGGCATCACAAATTCAATCAGGTTGGGCGCATAAGGAAGGGGAACATCCATGCAGGTTACCCTCCTGATCGGCGCATCGAGGTAATCGAAAGCAAAACGTTGCACATGAAAAGCGATTTCGCCGGAAATGGATGCCAGCGGCCAGGCTTCTTCAACAACTACCAGGCGGTTTGTTTTGCGGACGGAATCCAACACCGCCCGGTAATCGATCGGCCTGACAGTCCTCAGGTCGATAACCTCACACGATATACCCTCTTTCTCGAGAACATGAGCCGCTTCCAGGGCAACTTTCATGATTTTGCCAAAGGATACAATGGTCACATCGGTGCCCTGTCTTTTTATATCAGCCATACCGATCGGGATTAAATATTCCTCTTCGGGTACCTGGCCTTTTTCCCCATACATCACTTCGGATTCCATGAATATCACCGGATCATTGTCCCGGATTGAACTTTTCAACAAGCCCTTGGCATCATAAGGATTTGATGGGATAACCACCTTCAGGCCAGGTGTATTGGCGAACCAATTCTCGAAGTTCTGGGAATGCTGTGATCCAAGCTGACCGGCACTGCCCGTAGGGCCCCTGAACACGACCGGAACATTGAATTGCCCGCCCGACATATAAGATATTTTTGCCGCGGAGTTAATCAACTGGTCCATGGCGACCAGGGAAAAATTAAAGGTCATGAATTCAATGATTGGGCGCAACCCATTCATTGCAGCTCCAATGCCGAGACCGGCAAATCCGAGTTCAGTAATCGGAGTGTCAACGACTCGTTGAGGGCCAAATTCGGCCAGCATCCCCTGGCTCACCTTGTAAGCCCCGTTATATTCCGCTACTTCCTCCCCCATCAGGAATATATCCGGATCACGACGCATTTCTTCGACCATGGCTTCCCTCAGGGCTTCCCTGAACTGGATCTCTCTCATGAATATTGATTATTTAAAGAGATGCAAAAATAGGCATAATGCAGTGATTAACAAAACCCTGACCGGTTCGAAATATGCAATAAAAAAAGGCTGTCCTTTCCAGAACAGCCTTCATTGTCTGAATAAACAGACGAATTATATTATCTCAACGCATCCCTGAATCCGGGTGAATCCAGGAACTTGGTGAATTCGAGATCAGTTAATATTTTTTCTTTGAGAGATGGTTCGGCTTCGACAGCTTTCTTAACATTGGCTACGAGGTCAGCTGCATTCCCGGTCCGGGCAGCGGCAATGGCCAATCCATAATACGCAAGTGCATAGTCCGAATCGCTCCGGGTTACATCGGTAAAATTATTTTTTGCGGGCTCATATTCTTTTTTCAGGAGATGTGCCAGGGCCAGGTTAAATTTTGCATCTGTCGATTCTTCAGCCCTTGTCAGAGATGCGATAGCCGGTTCATATTTGGCTGTCTTGATTTCAGCAACACCTTTCACACCGTAAAAACCCTGTTGATGTTTTGTCGGAGGATTCATCTGAAGACCTTTTGATAATTCCTCAAGTCCCTGATCATTTTTACCCTGCATTACATAGGCCACTCCAAGGTTACCATGTGCATGGGAGTTATTATCCCTTTTATTGATCGAGATCTGCAGGTCAGCAATTGCTTTTTCGATATTTGCACTGGCATCGCGGCCGGCCTTCCTGTCTTCCATAGCCATAGCCAGATAAACAGCCCCCAGGTTATTATAGGAAGCAAAATGCGGGTATTGCTTTGAAGCAACCAGGTAAATCTGTTCTTTCTCTGCCAGAGAAGGGGTGAGGTAAGCGGCATAGGCCATTTCACCATAAGTAAGCGCGGTAGGTTCGGCGGTACCGGCAACGATCTGTTTTGCCAGCACGGCAATTTCCGCTGCTGACTTTTTATCCTGCGCTTTCAGGATTTCAGTTTTGGCAGCACGCAGTCCGGGATATAAATCGTTGAATACAGATTTATAGGTTGAAAGTTTCTGCAGTTTCTTTTCCTTTTCTTCAAAGTTACCGGAGCCATCAATAATGTTCAGGAATTCCTGCTTTTGCGCATATTCAAGACTCTGATAACCGGTCAGGGCAGCTTTAAAATCACCCCAGTCTTCGATTACCGGCTTGAGGATGAATTTCACAGAATCTGCCAGGCCCTTATAATCATATTTCTTCATCTGCGCTGTATAGAAATCCTGGATTCGCTTGGCACGATCCCTCGACAGGTTGCTGTTGATCCGTTCCGGTCCTTCCGGTGAGTGGGTACCGGTTATTGTAACTGTCCGGGTGATGTTCTTCTCGGCAATGAAAGCGGCAAGATTATCCTGTTTTGCCTTGTTTGTCTGTCCATCCGTGCTGAGGTTCGCTTTTAAAACAGATTTACCCTGTTCGAAAAAGAAATTGATATTGACGGCTTCAATTTCTTCCCTGGGATCAAAGCCCTGAACTTCATTATCGGTGTAGTCATAATTTACCAAAGCGGAATAGTACAAATCCTTCACAAGCCGGGAAGTTGTAATAAGACCGGGTGCGACGGGCACGCCGGGAGTAGCCGGAAGTTCCTTATTCTTGACCGGGTCGATTGCCGTTCCCTGGATAACCAGGTTCCCCTTTTCCATGCCTTCAACATAGTTGAAGCTGAATGATTGGGTTTTATGAGGCTGTTCAACATCGGCGTTCGGGAAATCATTGGCAACAAATTCCAGCCTTTCAAGGTTCTGGGTTTTACCATCATATTCGTACCTTGAATCAAGAGCATAAACCAGGTTTTTCTTAAGCATTTTGACAGGAAGATAGGCCGACAGTTCATAATTGACTGTATTCCCATGCAATTCCAGGGGATTGGGATTTACCCTCAAATCCTGATCTTTGGCCATTTTGGCCATCTGCTTAAGAGCGCAACCTGTAAAAAATAAAGCGCTAAGAACCGTGAAAACGTAAAGTATTTTTTTCATCGACTTATGAAGTTAAAATTTCACTCTAATTTATAATGTGTAAGGTAAGGTTAAATTATTATTGAATTAGTACAATTATAAACATTTATACCAAAGGAAAAAACTATTTCAAAAGCAAATTCGTTTGTAATTTTGTAAAAATCTAAATAAAATGAAAAGAATTCAGAATTTCTTTGAGGACAAAGCCTTTGGCGTATGTGCACATTTAGGAGAAAAATTCAGAATTCCTACTTCCAGCATCAGGTTATTTTTCATTTACGCTTCTTTTCTTACATTCGGCTCTCCGGTCATTATATACCTCCTCCTTGCTTTCACCATGAATATGAGAAAACATTTACGCAGGAGATACAATCCAATCCTATATTATTAGGCCCCGAGCCGGTGAAATTGTTTTTTGCCTTTCAGGAAATATTCCAAAATAATTGATTTGGGATAAAAACCTTTCATACACCTGAATTCAATATCTGTTTTCATGGTTTTAGCGATTCTTAAATATTTCCCTGACCTGAATGGCAGAAAAAGCCAGGCTTTCCAAACGGCAGTTGCGTCGGCCGGCGAGCCGGATAACAGGAATTTCAGGGCGGCTGCGGCATCAAACAGGAGTCTTACGGGAAGTACCCATAGCATGGTTTTCCAGGATAAGTTCTTCATCAGCATAGCCAGGTTATTCCTGAAATTCAGGTATGTTTTTCGCGGATTGGATCTCATCAGAGTACCTCCGCCCAGATGATATACCTTGCTTTCGAAAATAAAGTATACTTTCCACCCCCTGCGCTTCAATCTCCAGCAAAGATCTATTTCCTCCATATGGGCAAAAAAGGAAGCATCGAATCCCCCGGCTGAATGAAAAGATTCTGACCGGATGATCATGCATGCTCCTGAAGTCCAGAATATCTCGCGGACATCGTCATACTGGCCAAGATCATCTTCGAGGGTGTTGAAAATCCTTCCCCGGCAGAACGGATAACCCAACAGGTCGATAAATCCGCCGGCTGCCCCGGCATATTCAAAAGACTCACGTTTCAGGTAGGAAAGTATCTTCGGCTGGCAGGCTGCACATTCCCGGTTCGATTCCATGAAGGCAAGCAGAGGGGCAAGCCAGCCCCGGGTTACCTCAACATCGGTATTCAACAGGATGTAGTACTTACTTTCGATTTGCCGAAGCGCAGTGTTATATCCGCCTGCAAATCCCTCATTCCGTGCGAACGATAAAATGTTAACCGTTGGGAAATTTTTACAAAGGAGATCGTAGGAGTTATCCACTGAGCCGTTATCGATAACATAAATCCGGAATCCTTCGCAATACCTGACAACTGATGGCAGGAATTTTTCCAGCAAATGCCGGCCGTTGTAATTTAATATTACAATCGATAACAGGTCCATCAGGTGAATTGGCCAAGATCAAGTCCCGGAATATTGGGTAAAAAATCACCTGCGCTTTTTTTCATGATCTCCTTGGCCGCAAGGTCGGCTTCCTCCAGGGCTTTATTTATGGCCGCAACGATCAGGTCTGCCATCATATCCTTATCGCCCGGTTTGACCAGCTCATCATCAATATGAATGGAAATTATTTTTTTTAACCCATTCGCCTTTACTTTCACCATACCTGCCCCCGCTTCCCCTTCCACAATCACCTTGGCCAGGGACTGCTGCGCCTCTTTCATCTTCGATTGGACTTCTTTCAGTTTATTGATCAGATCAAACATGATTTTTAATATTAATGTCGGAGGAGTACCAGCGCACCTTTAACCCTGTATTCCTTTCCCTCGAAATCTTCAGCAATTATATTGTAAATATAAGTATCCTCCGGCACTTCATTTCCCAAATATGATCCGTCCCAGCCGGTTTCCTGGTCGATTGATTCGAAAAGAAGGTTCCCATGTTTGCTGAAAATCCTCAATTTGTATTGTCTCATGCCCGTGCCGCTTACATTAAATAAATCATTCAGGCCGTCCCCGTCCGGGGTAAAGGCATTCGGAACGGAGATTACCGAGCTTAATGTTTTAAATATATAATTTGAATAGGCGATATAGGGGCCGATGTCATTCGATACTGCGGATATGCGGTAGGAACTGATCTGGTTTTTATAAAAGTCTTCAAGCAGGTACCCATTCTGAATTCCCATGTCGAGTTGTTTCCGGAGCACCTGGTTTTCATCATATATTTCGAGAATGTAATTCTTTACTCCATTGCGCCAGCCCGAATATTCATTCCAGGTCAGGCGGTTTCCTTCCTCGAGCAAAAGGTGAATTGAACAACTTTCATATCCGAGGTTTGACCGGTTATTGCACTGGTCGAGGTAGCTTACCCGGTAACAATACGATGCCGATGAATTATCCACGGTTGTATCCGAAGCCAGGACTGCCAAGGTTGTGTCGATGGTGGTATAGATATCCGTATCGATTTTGCGTTGAATGAAATATTCTTTTATGGATATTCCCGGCGGCGGATCCCATGTCAATGATATTCCCCTTCCTTCCGCAGAAGTTGTGGTATTCCTTATAGCGGGAGGAAAGTAAATGGAAGTAGCCTCCACACATACGGTATCCGAAAAACTCAATGATCCGCCAGTGCCGGAATAGGACATTGTATAACAATAATTCACGAAGCATTCCACGTCATTGTCGATGAAATAGGTAATATTCCTGTTTGAAAATGATCGGTAAGGCTGATTATCGCGGTACAATCTGTATTCACTGAATCCTGCAGGACTCGAATTCCATTCGATCCTGTTCTGCGCATTTTCTACTTTAACGTTTAGGGCAATGGTTGAAAGCGTATCCGAATAAAGATACCGGTCCTGACAGGCATCAAATGCCGCGATCCGGAAATTATGGACCTCGTTCTTTGTATCCAGGGAATCGACACTGACCCGGCTGCCTGTGAGGTATTCCAGGGGTGTGAATCCTGCCGGGAAGCCGGGGGCATGTTCAAGCCTGTAAACAATGGCAGGCGACAGCGTATAATCCAGGGTGACGATGCCGTTCTGGTCACTCTTTTGTCCTAGCCATGCCCTGGTTAATCCGGCTGCCACCAGGGTATTGAAGGTTGCAAAACTCCTGACCGAGACCGGGCAATTATCCAGTCCTCCTGAAATTATTCCTTTAACCGCGGCATCGTGGCTTCCCAGAGGATAGAGATAAGGATCCGGTGTCTCACCCCTGGCGACTTCCACGGAATCAACCGCTGTATAAAAGATGCGGTACCGGTCATAATTCCGGTCATTGATGGTGAGGAGAACTGCATTTCCCTCGCATGTAAATACCTCGAACGACG
>DATDPY010000183.1:0-6811 GCA_035292565.1 Cyclobacteriaceae bacterium
CATATACAAAGCCGATGATGAGAACGGCCTTAAGTCCAAGCATCATCAATTCCCCTCCCACATTTGCAGTGTCACCACTAAGGAAATTTGCTAACAGAAGAAGGGGGACAAGCAGAAGGTCCTGGAATATCAGGATCCCAAGTACGGTGCGGCCGTAATTTGAAGTCAGCTCCGAACGCTCCTGGAGAAGTTTAAGGACGAGGGCTGAACTGCTTAATGCCGCGAGGAAGCCCATATACAAGCCGCTGATATGGTCCATTCCGTATAAAAAGGAAACGGCAAAAAACAAACCCGCCGTTAGTATAACCTGCATCAGCCCGCCCAGGAAGACGATCCGTCTTATTTTCAAAAGGTGCTTAAGGGAGAATTCCATGCCTATGGTGAACAGCAGGAATACCACGCCCACTTCCGCCATGATCTCAATTTCATGTTGCCCGCTTACCAGAGACAATAGATGAGGGCCCGCAATAATACCTGTCAACAGGTAGCCTATAACCGTGGGAACCTTGATCCTGGTAAAAACGAGGTTAACCAGGGTCGAGAGGGCGAAAATGGTAACTATATCTTTGAGAAGGGAAAGATCCATGAACCTAAATTTTGAGTTTCAGGTATTGAAAGAGCTTTACATTTATCTCATGTATTGATCTGTTTTCTGATGGTTAATCATTCCTGTAAACAATATAATAATTCAAACGATTAATATGGTAATGGCCTTCGAAAAAACCGTGGTCTTCATCCGGCACCGGTTGGCCGAATATTGGTTGGCCACTTCCATGCTTTTTCAATATTACCGAGTGTAACAGGAATATCTAATGAAATTTCAAACATTTTTACGAACTTGCAATATTTCGAAACAGTAAATTTGCTGATTTGAAATTTCCGCGATTTTTTAAAAATTAATTTCAATGGAGATCCGTCCGATTGACAAGGTTGATCATCACTGGCTGGAAAAGCTGTGGATCAAGACCTGGGGCTCGAAGGAAATGGTGAGCAAGGGGAAAAAGGTTCAGTTATCCGGACAGCGGGGATATGTTGTGCATGACGCACAGGTGCCGGTCGGCTTTATTACCTATAATATTGGAGACGGGGAACTGGAAATAACCTCCCTCCTGTCACTGAAAGCAAACAGGGGAATCGGCCGGATGCTGATTGATGGAGTGGTTGAATCTGCGAAGCTCAGCAATGTCAGCAGGATCTGGGTTGTCACTACCAACGACAATACGCATGCCCTGGCTTATTACCAGAAACGGGGATTCGTGATTAAGGAGATCCGGACCGATGTGATGAAAAAGTACAGGGAGTTAAAACCAGAGATTCCTTTGACCGGGGAAAATGGGATTCCCATTCGGGATGAGATTGAGCTGGAGTACATGTTGTAACCCCAACGTATCTTAATGCACGGAAATCATTAAAATCGAACATCTCACATCGAACATCGTATATCAAAATGTTTTATTTATGTTCGATGTTCGATGTTCGATGTGCGATTTTTCTATCGGTGTTCAAAAAAAGTTTAGAATTCAAACTCATTCCATAATCAGTTCAATCACCGGAATCTCCACACCAGGTTTTGTAACCGGCAATCGCAGCATCACATCATCGGCCTTGGAATTACCCGATTCCCAATGAGCGCCGCCGGGATCGGTCATGATGATCTCCGAAGCGTCGTGGAGGAATTGAGCGTATTTGATTTTGCCTTTGTATCCCTGAAGGCGGAGCGTTTGAAGCGGGTAATCGAGGAGATGAACATATAAACGCCTGCTATCCGGGTTATAGGTAAGAAGGCAATGATCGGGTACGGCATATTCATCCGGCGCCTGGGTACAGCCGTAAACCGACCTGGCGTTGAGGTCCATCCATTCACCCATGGCACTTAATGATTTTTGAGCCCGTTCATCGAATGTTCCGCGGCCGGTTGGGCCGACATTCAGAAGAAGATTTCCGCCCTTGCTCACCGATTCAATCAGGAGTTCGAGAAGTTGGGCCGGGCTTTTCCAGGTATATTCATCCCTGTAGTATCCCCAGGAACCGGAAAAGGTCTGGCAGGTTTCCCAGGGAATTTTTTTTCCGTTGTATTCCGGCCATTCCGGGACCTTCACCTGTTCGGGAGTCGAAAAATCCCAGCCTCCTTCCACATCCCTCAGGTCGAGCCGGTCATTCACAATGATGCCGGGCTGTAATTGCCTGACCATCTTCAGCAGGTTGGCAGCATCCCAATCGGCACGCCCCTTGCCGTTCTCCCCGGGAAATGAGAAATCCAGCCAGAGAATATCAATCTTTCCATAATTGGTAAGCAGTTCTCGGACCTGGTTCTTCAGGTATTCCCGGTATTTATTCATATCGCGTCCTGCATTCAATCTATTATATTCCTCGTTGCTCGTGGTCCTTTGCGGATGATTCCTGTCGATTGTATAATCCGGATGGTGCCAATCGATGAGAGAGTAATAAAATCCGATTTTCAGTCCTTCAGCATGAAAAGCGTCCACCCATTCCCGAATGATATCTTTGCCGTAAGGTGTTTGGGTTGCTTTATAATCGGTGAATTTAGAATCGAACAGACAAAATCCTTCGTGGTGCTTTGATGTGATTACGGCGTATTTCATCCGGGCATTTTTGGCCATCTTCGCCCACTCTTTGGGATCATACAGGTCCGGATTGAAATTTTCGAAGTATTTCTGGTAAGACTCGTTGGTCATCCTCTCCCTGTTCTTCACCCATTCGTGACGGGCCGGCAGGGCATACAAGCCCCAGTGAATGAACATGCCGAACCGGTCGTGCCGCCACCAGGCCATTCTTTGGTTTTTCTGGTCTTCGGTTTCGTTCCAGATTTTTTCCTGGGGGAATAAGGTACCGGTCTGCAGGGTGATCAGGCATAAAAGAAAAGCGGTCTTTTTCATCATCATCAGATTTTAAAAAACAGGAATTGATTCATTCATGAATATAAAAAAAATTTCGGAAAATCCCTTCAGTTTGAGAAACAGCTGATAGTTGGCAAAAGGCAGTTGGCAAAATCGATGTCCATAAGAATACCGATGTAACCTGAAACCTGTAACCGTATGTGATGGGTGAAAAGAGAAGGGTGACCAATAACCAGTGACCAGAAACAAGTAACCAACAATCCGCAAAGATCACCAAATCACGCCGGTTAAATACGAAAAGGCTTGGTATCCCCAGCCTTAAAAACTCCTATCATCCGCCGACGGGCCGTAAATCGAAGGCACCGGGATATTGTTCTGCCGCATATAAACGGTCAACTGGCCGCGATGGTGAACCCAGTGATTGATGGTAGAGGAAATGTTTTCATCCTTTCGCTGGCTGTATAAATGAACGCCATTATTTTTCAGGTAAAACATGTCCGTCATTTTCTCATCGGTAACCTTCGCGAGGGCGGATCGTGCGCCCTTCATATTCTCGTCGAAATGACGGACCAGGTCTTCCGTGCTTTTCGCCTTGAAATGAGGATAGGTGGCAAAATCGATTTCGCCGGTTTCCACAATAAACGTGATCCATCTCGGGATGTCGGCTACCAGCAGGGCAAGGTAGCCCAGAGCCATCGATTTTTCATGAGGCTTCCAGTCGGATAAATCAGCCGGGATCCGTTCGAGGCATTTCCGGGTTGCCGGCGCCTCGGCCTCAAGTTCTTTCAGGAAAATTTCCGCCATTCGGCCGTTCATGATCGTTCGGATTTGATTTTTATTTTAAGGATTTTAAAGATAGCTGAAAATGTCTTTTTCCTGACTGCCAATGCAATAAAATTCTTTATTCGTATCTCAGCGACTTTGCCGGATTCGCATTAGCTGCCATGTATATCTTTCTTCCGGAGGTCATTATGGCGGTGAAGAATATGATCAGAACCGAGAGGATAAAGATGCCAGGCCCGATATTAATGTGGTATATAAAAATATTTCCCAGAAATGCTTCCATGAAATAATAACCCATCGTACAACCGATGAGGGAGGCCATGAACAGGATGATAATAAACTCCCGGTTCACCAGGTTAATGATATGGCCAACCGGGGCACCCAGCACTTTGCGGATGCCAAATTCTTTGGTCCGTTTGTTGATATTGAGTGAAACCATCGAGTATAATCCGAAGATGGAAAGAAACAGGGCAAATATGGCGAGAACGCCGAATTGCTTCAATATCCCCAAATTAGTGTTCGAGGCATCCCGGGAAGCCTGATCCTGGTAGTATCCTTCAAACGGCTTCATCGGAAATATTTTTTTCCATTCGTTATGCAATGAACTGTACAGGGCCGTCATCGATGCCTGATCTCCCGCTATGCAGAGTTGCGTGCATTCCTCATCGGGCACCAGGCTCAGGATCACCGGTTCTATGGGAATGTATAATCCATATGGCTTGAAATCTTTGATCACCCCGATGATGGCATATTGTTTTCCGTCCATTTTGATCACCTGGCTCAGGGGGTCCCTGATCCGGAACGATTCCACGAAATTCTGGTTTACGAGGACCGATTCTTTCATGTCATATTCCGACCCGGGACTGAAGTCGCGCCCCTGGACCACTTTCATCCCTGAAGCCGATAGGTAACCATCCCCAATCTGCATTAACTGTGAATCGTGAGGATTTCCGTCGATGTCGATGCAGGTATTCATGTAGCTGTAGCCCACATTATGTACGGTGCCGGCTGTTTTTGAAACGCCGGGAAGTTCATCGGCGCTGTTCCGGAACTTGTCGATATTGCCTTTCTCGTGCAGGGGAACCATGATGACTGAATCCCGGTTATATCCCCAGTCGAGTGTGGTTTGAAACCGGGCGTTCAGGAATAAAACCACTCCGCTGAAAATGGCTATGATCGAAAACCCGAACTGAAAAGTAAGCAGGGTCCGGGTGAGCAGGTTGGTGCCGCTTAATTTAAAATCTCCTTTCAGTATGCGCGAAGGTTGAAATCCTGAAACATAAAGCGACGGATAAGCTCCGGCGATAACTGAGACAAAGAAAAGAAGCAATACCAGGAAAATCATGAGTGCCGGATTACCGAAATAATCATTTTCAAGTTCAATGGGCCACTGAACATTCATCCACGATATCCATTCATCGGCAATGAACATGGCCATTAATAATGCCGCGAAGCACTGGATAATATTTTCCAGCATGAATTGGAGGATCACCTGCTTTTTAATACCTCCGAATGTTTTCCGGATCCCTATTTCCTTCAGCCGCTTCCGGGCATAGGCAATGGCAGTATTGGTAAAGTTGAAACAGGCGATCAACAGGATCACCAGGTTCATGAATAACGAACCATACAAGGCCGACAAAGGCATCCCCGGCCAGGTAATCGCGCTGTATAATGTCCTGGCATCATCCTTCTGATTCCGGAATTGAGAAAGATAAAAATCATCAACCTTCCAATCTTCCCTGACCTCGTTATTTTTCCGGGTTAAGGCCTGAAGCGCCGGATCGAGTGTTGCCGGTACCACGGATTCCTGGAGTACCAGGTACGTAACGGTCGGAACTTCATAGCTCCATAGCTGCCGGTCGATCCCATATAGCTCATAAACATTATCATACGGGATCATGATGGTGAACTGGAGGCTGGAATTCTTATAGGGCCTTTCGATCACTGCTCCAATGACGACTTCCTGTTTCACCTCGTCTCCAATAACCAGGGACAATGTCCTGCCCAAGGCATCACCGGACCCGAAATATTTACTTGCAAATTCCTCCGTAACGACTGCCGTGTTTTTATTCCAGAATGCCGACAGCGAACCGCGCAAGGGGATGAATTTGAATACTTCGAAAAAATTCGAATCACCCAGGTAAATATTTTCACTGTTTACAATGTCTTCATACTTAACCAGCATCCGGATCTGACCGTACCGGGTGAAGGATTTTATTACGGAATTAGCGCCGGATATTTCATTCCCGAGCGGCATCGCGGTAACTCCCCACGGCTGTATCTCGCTGTCCATGATGCGATGGGTGTTTACTCGGTAAATATTTTCCGTGTCTTTCTGAAGCCGGTCGAATGTGAACTCGTTTTCAAAAAGAGCATAAGTGATAATCGCGCCGGATAATCCAATGGCCAATCCAATCACATTAATTGCCGTATAGATGTAATTTTTACGAAGGCTCCTGAAGGTGGTTTTTAAAAAATTGAAAATCATACAAAAATGTTAAGGGTTTTATTCAGTTGTTCAGCCAATGGAAAGATAATCAACAATTTGCGTGCCTAATATCCATGGCCCTGAGGTCGTGGATATTAGGGCCATGGATATTCAAAATAATGTCCATTATTGAAATAATGCCGTCCGTAAACGAACGTAAGGATTATCAAAAAAAGCTATGGCTAATATGCCTTACCCCGGACTTCCATATTCTGTTCGATCCGGTCACCATTATTGTTTTCGCCTTCGCTGGAAAGAGATCCATTATATTTTTTTAATGACTTAAGGAACTAAGAACGAGTTTCGCTAAGCCTGGATGTTTCGAACCTGACGTCACCGGTCTTAATTATTTTTTTTCCAATTGTCGCCTGGTCACCAGCACTTCCGGGAACTTGTTCCTTTAATGTTTAATTAGTGAATTAAAGTTATTGATAATTGACATAATTTTATAACTTGCCCTGGTGTAATAATCCACACTTTTATGGACCTGACTCAAACAAATTCCTACCCTCCTACCATCGGCGACAGTTACGGCAACGGATGGAAACAATTGTGGAAGTATTTCCTTGAATTACTGCTCATCGGAATCGTTTCATTTCTTCTCGGACTGCCTATGTCTCTGCCTTCCTGGTTCGGCAATCTGAACTTTGACCTTGAGCACATGGAAAATTCATTTAACCTT
>DATDPY010000184.1:0-26309 GCA_035292565.1 Cyclobacteriaceae bacterium
ATTGCTTATTAATTTAGCATTCCAACTTCCATTCAGCTTTCAGGCTATCACAGTTGACTTAAAATTTATTAACCAGGGAGCCGACCGGGAGAGCATACCATGAAATTTTTTTTATTGCAAATATTTTCCAGGGCACTGGCTGTTTACCTGTTTACAGCCGTAATATTTTCTCTGGTCCCTTTGAACCTGGATTTCAATCAGGACCCCGGAGGGATACCTGTCTGGATCATCTCCAACGGTGTGCATACCGACCTGACCCTGCCGGTTGAATCTCACGCGATGTCGTGGGATATTTTTTTCCGGGGTACCTCGCTTTATCCGATTTTAAAATCAGCAAACTATGTTTCTTTCGGATGGGGAAGCCGGGAATTTTATCTCAACACTCCGGAATGGAAAGACCTGAAGATCATGACTGCCATCGATGCTTTATTCCTGGAAGGGGAACCGGCCATGCATGTTACTGCCCTGCCCGTCGACCCCCGTACGGATGCCCGGAGCATAAGGCTTGTTCTTCCGGAGGAAGATTTTTTAAAACTCACCGGGTATGTGAAATCCTATTTTTCCCTTAACGATTATGGGGAGCCAATAAAAATAGACGCTGATGGCTATTACGAACCCTATGACATGTTTTTTGAAGCCAGGGGAAGCTTCAATTTATTCAGGACCTGCAATGCATGGACGAATCATGGCCTTAAAAAAAGCGGGATCCGTTGCGCCTTGTGGACCCCCTTCGACATTCCTATTCTGTTCCATCTTTCATCCGCGGCGAAATAAATGATAAATTTGCCAGGTCATGCATAGCCATTCCCGGACCCATTCAGGAGGCATTAGCGGAAAGCTTTTGATCACTTTTCTGATCAATTTAACGGTGACCATCATCCAGGTCATCGGCTCGGTTATGGCCGGAAGTGTAGCGCTGCTTTCGGATGCCCTCCATAACCTTAGCGATTCATCTACGATCCTGATCAGCTGGATTGCCGGCAAGCTAACAAGAAGAAGTACTACGAAAAATGAAACTTTCGGGTACAAACGGGCGGAAATTGTTGCGGCATTCTTTAATGCCTCCCTCCTGCTGGTCATCGGCATATTCCTGATCATTGAGGCGGCCGACAAGATCCGCAACCGGGAATACCTGGATGTGAAACCAGGCATCGTCATTGCCCTGGCATGCCTTGGGATTGTCGCCAACGGAGCCAGCGCGATGATCCTTAAAAAAGATTCGACAGGAAGCATGAACATCCGCTCCTCCTATATCCATCTTTTTATCGATATGCTCTCATCCGTAGCAGTTCTGGCAGGCGGGCTTGTGATTTATTTCTTTGATTTTTATCTCCTCGACCCTGTTCTTTCCATCATCATTGCAGTTTACCTGATCCTTCTGAGCTGGAAACTCGTTCTTCAAAGCCTGAAGGTGCTCATGCAATTCACGCCTGAAGGTATTGACATCGACGAAATTGCCAGGAAACTGTCCGGCTCTCCCGATATCAGGAACATTCATCACATCCATGCCTGGCAATTGAATGACCACGATATTTATTTCGAGGCCCATGTCGAATTCAGGAAGGACCTGCGGATCTCGGAATCCTGCTTATTGCTCGAAGAGATGCGCCTCGTCCTTGAGAAAGAATATAACATCAGGCATGTAACCTTCCAGTCCGAGTTCGAGATCCCCTGCGATAAGGCACTCATAAATCAGGAAAAGCCACATTGATGTGATTTGGTTATTTAAACGAAATTTAGTTCATCCAAAATAAAATAATGCCGTCATCCCCAGACGGGCCGTGCGGAATTTTCGATGTTCGATGTTGGATATTCGATGTCCGATTGACCTCCGACACCCAACTTCCATCTTCACTCCCCTACATACCGAAATCTCGCCGACAAGTTTCCCACCTTAAGTGTAAAATACCCGGGCTCTAAAAGCAATTTTCCGGTCTCATCGGGATACGAAAGGTCTTTTTCGGGATCGATGGTGAACTGGTAATCCTTGACCTCTCCGGGCAGGAGGAATTGTTTTTCAAAAAATTTCAGTTGCTTCACCGGAGGTGTAAATGTCCTGACTTCATCGGTCAAGAACCAGAGAACCGCTTCATACCCTTCCCGCTGCCCCTTGTTGGTTACCCTTACGGAAGCTTTGATCTGCTGACCGTTCCGGATGATCGAGTCGCTGAGCTGGAGGTCGGAATATTCGTAACTTGTATAACTCAGGCCCGTTCCGAATTCTGCGATGGTATACCTCTGGATGTCCTTGTTATAAACATTCAGGGAGGAATATTCCATCGGCTTATGATTATACGGGATCACATGGCCCTGCTGGTAAGGATAGGTGATGGACATTTTGCCGCTTGGGTTGATCCTCCCTGAAAGCACACCGGCTATCGCATCGGCTCCAAACATGCCGGGAAGCCCGCCGAATATCACCGCCTGGCACTGGTCGAACAGGTCTCCGATGATCCTGGGCCTGCCTTCAAGCAGCAGGAGAATTACCGGTCGTTTGGTTTCAATGGCCGTCCTGATAATCCTTGTTTCCGATTCCTGCAATGCAAGATCATCGATATTTCCCCAGCCTTCCGCATAGGGAGGTTCTCCCGTAACGATTAATATGGCATCTGCTTCAGCAGACCACCACCTGATTGCATTCTCTGCTGAAAGGATCACCCGGGCATCCTCAAACTCAGACCTTATTGCCCCGTAAACTGTTTTCATTGAATCGGGGTACAGGCTTTCTTCATTTCCCTGCCAGGAATATGTCCAGCCGCCCCCCAGCGCCATTTTAAGGTTTGCATTCATCCCGGTTATCACAATCTTCTTTGGGCGGCGCAACGGCAACAGGCTTCTTTCATTTTTCATCAGGACAATGGATTCAGCCGCTGCCTTCTGACTAGCGAGCTTTGCTTCCTCTGATCCAATCTCGGTCAGGTAGTTTCCTGAAGGAAATGGATTTGAAAATAAGCCCACCAAATATTTCAAACGAAGTATTCTTCGTACCGACAGGTCGATCCTCTCCTCAGGGATCCTGTCCTCTTCCACAAGTTCTTTAACGTACCTGCAAAAATCAACGGTTGTCGGCGTCATCGACATATCGATACCAGCCATGATTGCCGTGAAAGTCGATTCCTTTTCGTTGGCTGTAATAAAGTGTTCGGTGTGCAGCTTGATGATATCGCGGTAATCGGTGATCGCAACACCCTGGAATCCAAGCTGGTCACGCAGGAGTTCAGTCAGGTAATAATAGGATGCATGCACGGGAGTACCGTTAATCTCACCGCTGTTAATCATCACCGACATCACCCCGGCATCAACAGCCGACTTAAAGACAGGAACTTGCAATTCCAGCAATCCCTGGGGCGAAATTTCCGCCGGCGCACGGTCCCAGCCTGAAAGAGTAAATGAATAACCCAGGAAATGTTTTGCACAGGCTGCCATGGAGTACGGGCCCTGCCTGGTTTCCTGTACGCCCCGGATATATTCAGCTCCCATCACCGAGGCGAGATAGGTATCCTCCCCGTAGGTTTCATAAACCCTGGGCCACATTTTGTTCCTGGTGACATCCAATATCGGGGCAAAGTTCCAGTGATGTCCCAGCGGCGCAGCCTCCCGTGCAGTAAATACCCCTGCCTGGAATGCAAGCTCCGGATTAAACGTTGCCGCGATATTGATCTCATGGGGAAATATGGTCCCGTTTGAAACATAATTGGCGCCATGTACATGGTCGATCCCGAATATGAACGGTATATGGTTTTCAGAATACCTGAGGTTAAGTTTCTGTAGTTCGCTAATGATGAAAATCCATTCTTCCGGGCTTCGCTTTCCGCCGGATAAAAATGATCCTACCTGGAACTCCCTGATCACGGAGGCGGCTTTGGCGGTATCGAGAAGTTCGTTAAATCCCGACGTATCTTGAATCGTCCCAGGGTCAGACATAAAATATACCTCATTCACCTGGGTCATCTGCCCGATCTTCGCCGTCAGGCTCATCTCTTCAAGGAGGCTGTCGATGAATTCCTCCATGACGTCGTCGTTAGTCCGCTCCAGGGTAATTCTTTCGAAAAAGTTCAGGCTTTTTTTATGTCGGCGGCTTAATAAATTGCATCCCTGGGCCAGGATGCAAATAAAGATCATGGCAATGACAGAATATTTTCTCATCATCTGGCTTTCGAGATATGAATATATTCAATAATCTCCAAACAATGGATCACGCGATCATTTTCAGGTTCCGCCGCGATGGAAATTTTCAGGGAAGGATTCAAATCACCGATTTTTTCCTAATTTAATGAATCGAATTACCTAAAAATCCTGCTGATTGACCAACATTGAAACGATCACCCGGCAATTCAGCGAGTTCATGTGGGGATACCCCGTACTGATCTTACTGATCGGGGGAGGATTATATTTTCTGATCTATTCGGGAATGCTTCCATTCCGCCACATCGGGCACGCACTGCGTGTATTATCGGGGCGTTATAACGATCCGAATGATCCCGGCGAGATCAGCCATTACCAGGCCGTATCCACCGCCCTTGCTTCAACGATCGGTATGGGAAATATCAGCGGGGTTGCCGTTGCGATTGCCATCGGCGGTCCGGGTGCGATTTTCTGGATGTGGGTGTCGGCTATCGTTGGAGCGGCAACACAATATTTTACCTGCACCCTATCGGTGATGTACCGGTGGAAGGATAAGGACGGGAATATTCACGGCGGACCCATGTATTTTATTACCGATGGCCTGGGAAAAAAATGGAAGCCGCTGGCCATACTTTTTTCCCTGGCAGGGATGATCGGCGTATTGCCCCTGTTCCAGGTAAACCAGCTTACCCAGGCGATACGTGAAATTATTTTTCCCGGGAAAGTTCTCTATTCAGCAAACGGGATTAATCTCCTGACCGGTGCGGTCATCGTGATCTTTTCATCGCTGGTGATTTTCGGCGGGGTCCGAAGGATTGGTTCCGTGGCTGGAAAGATCGTCCCGGCGATGACCCTTCTTTACTTTTTAAGCGCAATAATAATCCTGATCGATAAACGTGATCTCGTCCTCCCTTCATTGCTGCTGATATTCCGTGATGCATTCACAGGAAATGCAGTCCTGGGCGGATCTCTCGGCCAGGTGATCATCATCGGCGTACGGAGAGGCACATTTTCTCATGAAGCGGGCATCGGAACTTCTGCCATGGCCCATGGCGCCGCGCGGACCAGAGAACCGGCCAGGGAGGGTCTGGTTGCCATGATCGAACCGATCGTAGATACCGTAATTGTATGTACACTCACCGCCCTGGTTGTCATCGTTACCGGCGTATGGAAGGATCAGTCTATAAACGGTATAACGATGACCAATGCCGCCTTTGAATCGGTCCTTCCCGGGGTCGGGCGTTATATCCTGATGACCTGTGTATTCCTCTTCGCATTTACGACTTTATTTGCCTATCCATATTACGGTTCCAAATGTTTCGGCTATGTGTTCGGTGAAAGCAAGAGGAAATATTATAATTATATATACCTGGGCATGGTCCTTTTAGCCTGCGTTGTTTCCATACATTCGGTCATCAATCTCGTCGACGGTATATTCGCCTTAATGGCGATCCCGACGATGACAGCGGGCTTGTTGTTGTCAGGGAAGGTGATGCGGGAAACGAAACGGTATTTTGGTTTGATGAAGAAGTGATGGTGATTAAAAGCTGGCAGTTGGAAGTTGGGGGATTGTTCATGCCTGAAATAGGTTGACAAAAAATTGTCAACCGTATGAAAGGTAAAGTTTCTTTAATAAAACATATGTCGTGATTTATTCTCGTCGTTTACCAAGATTTCGTTAAAAGAATGTCATGGCTCTCCCCTTGTCCGACGATAGGGGCCGGAGCGTAAAAAAAATGTTTGGTAGACATTTTTAGCGACGGGCCAGCTCGTGGGGGAGAGGGGAGTCCCGCAGGGGAAGGGATACATTTTCAAGTTATTTTTTTAACTTTATTCTTGTGTTTTTCTAGAAATTAACCGCTCTGAAAAATCACAACCAGCTATTCAACAAAACCAAACTTAAAAGGTGTATGAAGACACCAAGGGAGTTCTAGAATAGATCAATGGGTGTTTTAAGAAGAATTGGTAAAATCATCCCCTCCCCTTCGGGACTCCCCTTATTCCGCTCGGGGCGGAACAAGGGGAGAGTTGCATCTCGTCTTTTACCAGAGATTACGATATAGGAATGAATTTGCTTTAACGAAAAAGTGGGTATATTCTGATCTTACTGATTTTTATTGATCGTCCCTTCAATATAGGGGGCTTGGGAATAAGAGTGAGGAAGAAAGTTCGTATATCGAAGCATTTAAGGATTATTCCTATTAATGGTAAACTATTCCAGACAACAAAGTTTCAGAAATTGCCAACTGCCCTTTGCCAACTCTGGCCTGTTGATCACAAACAGCACATGTTTCAACAAAAAGTGCGCACGAGAAGAGTCGAACTTCCACGTCCTTTCGGACACTACCCCCTCAAAGTAGCGTGTCTACCAGTTCCACCACGTGCGCAATCACAATTCCCCTGAAGCCTCATGACCATCTTTACACGAGGGGCACAAATTTACAATGGTTTCCCAATAATCAAAAACAAAATGAAATTCCAAAGATTCAGTGCAACGGTTCATTGACCGGAGAATATTTGCTTAACATATCAAGGCTGACTATGGTTTTTCCGTTTATAACCTCGAATATTGGCTCAAACCTGACATCCCATACCACTTCATTGAATTTATAGGAAGTACGTGAGTGAACAGGTTGCGAGAATGTATCGTTGATGCCGTTAACAAGGACAAGGAACTCGGCATCGGCTTCTTCAAGTTCAATTTTTTCAAATCTGAACAAGGGGCTGTTCTGATCGATCGGGTGCACGATAGTCCAACTCATGGTAAGCATGTCAATTTGTTTGCGCTCCAGTTCAAGGTCGGTGAATTTTCGCACTTCGATGTTGTTTTCCCTGATTTTCATGGTCAGAAATACGCGAACACTAACATTAAGTAGGAGATTTTTCTTGGCATTGGATATCCTGAACATCAAGCCCTTGCCCTCTCTGTACGGAGCAATAATGGCCCTGTTGCTGTAAATCACCTTAGATACTGGCCTTGAAAATCGCGCAAACAGAAGTCCGGCGGCAAGTGCAATATACATCATGCCGATAAGCATTTCGAACATTGCAATGAAATTGGCAAGAGGGCTGACCGGATTGACACGACCATAACCTACCGTGGAAAAAGTCTGGGCACTGAAAAATAATGAATTCAGAAAATCGTGCCAATGCGAACCGGTCGGATTCAATCCAAGATGTTTAACCCCGATCGACCAGTATACTATACCAAAAAATGTGTTGATCATAAAATAGGATAAAACAACGATGAGGTTAAAAGTAATCCATCGCATCTTTACCAATTCGTGAAAAAAACTGAAATGATCGAAAAATGTAAGTCCTTCCCTGCGGACATTGAGCGTGCCATCCTGGTTAATCAACCTGTAAGGTTCTTTGTCGGCCCTCGAGCTGAACCCGGTATCATTATATTCTTTGAATTTTCTGAAAATATTCATTTTCATTGATTTTACGCAACTAATTTCGATTATCTGTGCGAAATGTTTCAGGCATAAACATTGCTATAATCCCCAAATATGAGTAAAAAAATCGGGGCATTCCAGGAGGAACCTGCAATCGGCAACAATTTGTTTAAGATTCAGAAAAAAGAAATATTCGGTTATTATTTCAATAAGTTTTATTATTTTTTCGATTCCGACAACTAACCAAACTATTCTGATCGCCATGAAGCTATCATTACCGCTGTGTGCATTGATCCTCCTCCTTCCTTCCGTATCCCGGGCTCAGCCGGTCGATTTAAATGCCGGCCTTGTCGTATATTATACTTTCGAAGGAAATGCCGATGATAAGCTGGGAAACAATAACGGAAAAGTTTTGGGAGCAGAGCTGGATACTGGAATATGCGAGGGCCAATCTTATTATTTTAACGGGACCTCCGCTTATATCGAAGGCGGGAACAGCACGGCCCTAAACGGCAGGTTTGGCGGTTTGAGCGTTTCTCTGTGGGTAAAGCCGAAATCAATTATATCGAATAACCTGAGCACGATCCTGGCCAAATGGGCTTTCGATCCCCTGAAAGATCATTTTGGGATCTGGCTGGATCCGAATTACCGCGTGATTTTTGCGGTCAGCGAACCCAGGGTGATGGAAAGCGGCACTTTCGGCAGTACTCAGCTAATGCCCGATACATGGTATCATATCGTGGCAACCTGGAGCAATAACAGGGATATTAAAATATACGTCAATGGCGCCCTCGATAAACTTGGCAAGCAGGCAGGGAACGGGATTAATTTTCAGTCCGACGCCACCCTGAAGATCGGCCGGCAGGTACTGCGCAAAGACAGGCCTTATCGCGGCCACATCGACGAGATCAGGATTTACAAGCGTACGCTGAACCAGAAAGAAGTTGAGGTCCTTTATAATGAAGGCCTCACCATGTGTGAGAAAATCTTTATAAAAGGACAGGTAATCAATAAAAAAACCGGCTTGCCTACGCCGGGAATGGTCCATTTCGATAATATGCAATCCGGTGAAGAATTTCTAAGCCTGGAAACCAGGGGCGAGGCATGCACCTATGAGGCAACCCTCCCGAGGAATGCGGTATTTGCCTTTTACGCCAAAGCCGACAACTTCCTTTCGGTAAGCGAAAATGTAAATACGCAGAATATTCCAAATAATAAGGTGGTTGAAAAGAACCTCTTCCTTGTGCCGGTGGAAGTGGGGGAATCGATAAGCCTGAATAATATCTTTTTTGATTTCAACAAGGCAACCCTTCAGAAAGAATCGTTTGCCGAATTAAGCCGAGTCATTCCCCTGTTTAACCAATTCCCCAACTTGAAGATCGAGATTGCCGGTCATACCGACGCGATTGGCTCCGACGATTATAACCTTCGGCTGTCCGAATCCAGGGCAGGAGCAGTGAGGGATTATTTCCTGACGCAAAATATCGCCGGAGATAAGATCATATCCAAGGGATACGGAGAAGCCGAGCCTGTGGCGACAAACGATACCGACGAAGGCCGCGCCCAGAACCGTAGGGTGGAATTCAGGATTCTTGAGAAATAGTTGATTGATTAATTAGTTAATTGGTTAATTAAGTATAGGCATTTTATAAATAATACCTACTTTTATTGGGATTTTTTCCGGAACAGGAATTTTTATGAATCTCACCTGGATTGATATTACCGTAATCATTGTCTACCTGTCGATCACGGTTGTCCTGGGACTTGTTTTAAAGAAACTCGCCCAAAAAGACAAACAATCCTATTTGCTGGGGAGCAACCGGCTTCCATGGTATATGCTCGGACTTTCGAATGCGTCGGGCATGTTCGATATATCCGGCACCATGTGGCTGGTGACGCTTACCTTCGTATATGGGCTGAAAAGCATTTGGATCCCCTGGCTTTGGCCGGTATTCAACCAGATCTTCCTCATGGTGTATTTATCAGCCTGGCTCCGGCGCTCGAAGGTCACCACAGGGGCGGAATGGATCACCACCAGGTTCGGTTCCGACAGGGGTGCGGTTCTGTCGCATAATATTGTCATCGTTTTTGCATTAATAAGCTGCCTGGGCTTCATGGGCTACGGTTTTGTCGGTCTCGGGAAATTCGTCGAGATCTTTATTCCGTGGGAAGTAATCCAACCCTATATGCCGTTCGATCTTCCTATTGAGTATGTACCGCACTTTTATGGTATAATCATAACCGCCTTTGCCGTATTTTATACACTGCTTGGAGGCATGCTCAGCATTGTCTGGGCTGATGTGCTTCAGTACTTTGTAATGACCATTTCTTCGCTGGTCATAGGCATAATTGCCATGAACGCCATGGGGGCGAATGTACTGAATGTCCCCGACGGATGGTACTCTCCATTTTTCGGCCTCCATCTTAATCTTGACTGGACAGGGATCATCGGTGAAGTGAATGATAAGATCCGGAGCGATGGCTATTCCGTGTTCAGTATGTTCTTCTCCCTGATGCTATTAAAAGGTATCCTCGTCAGCGCTGCCGGCCCGGCGCCGAATTATGATATGCAGAAAATCCTGTCGACAAAATCTCCCAGGGAAGCATCCCTGATGAGCGGATTTGTAACGGTCGTATTAATGCCTGTCCGGTATTTCATGCTGGCGGGCTTTGCCATCCTGGGACTGCTGTTCTACGAAAAGCTCGACCTCATTGTCGGCGGCAGGATCGATTTTGAGCAGGTCCTTCCGTCGGCAATTCATGAATTTGCTCCTGTTGGTTTGCTCGGACTCCTGATCGCAGGACTCATGGCGGCTTTTATGGGTACCTTCTCCGGAACGCTGAATGCCGCGCAGGCTTATATCATTAATGATGTATACTTAAAATATATCAATCCATCAGCTCCCAAAAACAAACTTAAAATCGTCAACTATATATCGGGATTGAGCGTGGTGCTGGTCAGTACCGTAATCGGTTTTTTCGCGAGGGATGTGAATGATCTCCTGCAATGGATCGTTTCGGCGCTATTCGGAAGCTACATGGTCTCCAATGTGCTGAAGTGGTACTGGTGGAGATTCAACGGCCATGGTTATTTCTGGGGCATGATGGCAGGCATCATCGCGGCCCTGATATTCCCATACGTGTTCCGGGGCACCCTCGACTTGTATTATTTTCCGCTCATTGTCGTGGTTTCCCTCGCCGGTGCGTTAATCGCAACCTATGCAACAAGACCTACCGATGAACTTACGTTGAAATCATTTTATACCAGCGTCAGACCATGGGGATTCTGGAAACCCATCCTCGAAAAAGTCAGGGAACAGGACGCCGGATTTAAAGAAAATAAAAATTTTTCCAGGGACATGATGAACGTACTGATCGGGGCCATATGGCAGATAGCTATTATGGCATTGCCTGTATACCTCATCCTGCTCCGGTGGAACGGCGTTGCGGTAACGGCAATGTTGATAATCCTTACTACGCTGCTGCTCTGGAAAACATGGTACAAAAAACTCGATGAATAATAAAACTATGAACAGGGAAAAATTTTTAAAAACAGTGGGCAAACTGATTAAATTGCACGAAGCGCTGATTAAAAGGAAGAACAGGAAGCGGAAAAATTCCTGCGGGATTTACAACAAATACCGTTACCCTGTAATTACCGCTAAACATACGCCGGTCTTCTGGCGTTATGACCTGAATCCAGCGACCAATCCATTCCTGATGGAAAGGATGGGAATCAATTCAGCCTTCAATCCCGGAGCGATATTTTTCAAAGATAAATTCCACCTGGTGGTAAGGGTGGAAGGTTGGGACCGTAAATCTTTTTTCGCCATTGCCGAGAGTAAAAACGGGATCGATAATTTCAGGTTCAGGGATTACCCGGTCAGGCTTCCCCAGGTCGACCCGCCCGACACCAATGTTTACGACATGCGGCTGGTTCAACACCAGGACGGCTGGATCTATGGGATGTTCTGCGCAGAGCGAAAGGATCACTCTGCCCCTGAAGTGGATGAACATTCAGCTATAGCCCAATGCGGAATTGTCAGGACAAAAGACCTTGAAACGTGGTCAAGGCTCCCCGACCTCAGGACCCCTTCTCCCCAACAGCGCAATTGTGTCCTTCATCCGGAATACGTGGACGGAAAATATGGATTTTATACCCGGCCCCAGGTAGGCTTTATCGAAACCGGCAAGGAAGGAGGCATCGGCTGGGGTTTGTCCGACTCCATGGAAAACCCGGTAATCAGGGAAGAGATTGTAATTGACGCAAAGAAATATCACACGGTGTATGAAGATAAGAACGGCCAGGGCCCGGCTCCCATAAAGACTGAGCTGGGATGGCTGCACCTCGCACATGGAGTCAGGAAAACCGCAGCAGGATTGAGGTATGTATTATACATGTTCCTCACCGCTTTGAATGAACCCTGGAAGGTGATCCGGAAACCCGGAGGATATTTCCTGGCCCCGGAAGGCAAAGAGCGGACCGGCGATGTTTCCAATGTGGTGTTTTCCAACGGCTGGGTTAAGATGGAATCAGGCAAAGTATTTATTTATTATGCTTCGTCCGATACCAGGGTACACGTTGCGACTTCAAGCATGCCGAAGCTTCTTGATTATGTGATGAATACCCCGGAAGATAAATTTTCTTCTGCGTTGAATGTAGAACACCGGATCACAATGATCGAACGGAACCTGAAAGTGATGAATAAGCTGAAGCTTTAAGTTATAACGTTATTCATCATGTCAATTCGGTTTCATGTTAGACTGGAGGATTGGTTATTTGTTATTTGTTACTGGTTTCTGGTTTCTGGTTTTCTGGTTTTCTGGTTTGTAGGATTTCATCTAAGACATCGGAAATTCCAACCACTTACTTCCCTTTACACACCCCCGCTGTATGCTGGCCAATTGCCACTTGCCAACTGCAAACTCTCAACTTCCAATTTTCAACTTTCAACTTCCAACTTCTAATTGCCAACTACTTTTTAGCTAAATGAAGTCCTTTATGAAATCGAAACTGCCAACTGCCACTCGCCAACTGCCTTTTGGTTAAACCATGTCCTCGTCAGTAAAAAAAGTTTCAGAATGAATCGGATATAATTTAACGACAGCTTCCGCATTAAATAATAATTTGAAAACCCCGGAGGAGTGACTGGATTGGTAGAATCTCATCGGGGCGGCGTTTTATTCGATTTAAAAACTTTTTAGCAAGATTGGACCTTGGAGAATCCACAGCCCGGATTCCAACGCGCAAATCTCCAGGGATGATTAAGCCCTTTGCTTCTGAACACTTCAACAATTAAACAATTATGCAATTAAACAATTATGCAATTAAACAATTCAACAATTCAACAATTTTGCAGTTAATTGTAATAATTGTTAAATGTTTCGAATTCCTTAAAGCATTACTTCTTCATCGACCCAATGACCTTTCGCACAGATCCATACTTTTTCAGAAGTCCTGCTGCTTTTCTCCTGGATACACCCAGCTCCTCCATGATCATCCGTTCACCCCTGTCGATCAGCTTCGTATTCGAGAGGCGCATATCAACCATTTTATTGCCCCGGACTCGCCCCAGCTTGATCATGGTGGTTGTGGAAATCATATTCAAGACCAGCTTCTGTGCAGTTCCGGCTTTCATCCTCGTTGAACCCGTCACGAATTCGGGGCCGACGATCACCTCGATCGGGTAATCGGAATACCTGGCGAGATCCGTGCCCCTGTTGCACGTAATACACCCGGTTATTATGCCGTGCTCCCCTGCCCTTTTCACTGCCCCGACCACATAGGGCGTCCTGCCGCTTGCCGCCACACCAATCACCACATCTTTCCACGATACTTTCCATTTTTTAAGGTCCTTCCATCCCTGTTCGGGATCATCTTCGGCGAATTCTACCGCCTTCCTGATCGCCTTATCTCCTCCGGCCATAAGCCCGATGACCCGGTTAAAGGGAATACCATAAGTCGGGGGGCATTCGGAAGCATCCACGATGGCCAGCCGCCCGCTGGTCCCGGCACCGATATAGAAGAGCCTCCCGCCAAGTTTCATCTTCTTTACTATCTCAGGGACAAGTCTGCTGATCGCCGGAATTACTTTTTTAACCATGGGAGGAACATTCGTGTCTTCGCGATTGATGCTGATAAGCAGGTCCCTGATTGATTTTTTTTCCAGGTTAGAATAGTGTGAGGGTGATTCCGTAATGCTCGGGGGCCTTTTTGTGTTCATAAGGATTCGATATGAAAATCAACCAGATCATTCATCGGTGATTCGATGATCCTGGCCACGCGAATATCCCTTGTCTTCAGCAACGACTTCAGGATATCGCTGAAATAATAGGCAATTGAACCACTGAAATACGCCGGGATGGAATGACATTCGGGATAACGTGTAATATAATGATCGGTAAAATCGCTAAAGCTGCTGTAAACCAGGTTATGAATATATTCCGATTTTACATGCTGGTGAATGAATTCTGAAAAACTTGCCAGGTACCTCCCCGGCATTGGCCTGCGGTTTACATTTTCCAGGACCAGGTCCTTATTGATCTCGAATTCCGCCCTCAGGTCTGAAATAATTTCCTGGGGCATATCGCCGCGAAGGTAGTCCTGCAGAAGCCGTTTGCCCAGGTATGCGCCGCCTCCTTCATCGCCAAGGATAAAACCGAGCGAAGGAATGCTTGCCTTGATCTCCTTCCCGTCATACAGGCAGGAACCCGATCCGGTACCGATAACACAGGCGATTCCGGCTTTATGTCTGCAAAGCGCCCTTGCCGCCCCGAGCACATCGCTGCTGATCACAATTTCCGCCTTACTGAAGGTTTCGTTCAGTACCGAATGAACGATCTCCTGTTTTTCCCTGCCCGAACAACCTGCCCCATAAAAATACACCACGTCCACGCTTTCATTGACCGGTCTGTCCGTGAAGTTATTCCTGATCTCATTCCGTATCTGCTCTTCGTTCAGGTAATACGGGTTTATTCCAAGGGTTTTAATCGAAGATGAAATATCCCTGTTTTTAATTAACCGCCAGTCAGTCTTGGTTCCCCCGCTATCGGCTATTAGGAGCATAAAAAACTATTTTCGGCATAAATTTGGTTAATAATAGTCGCATTCTTAACGATATGGCTGATAAAAACATATTCAAGGATATCTATGATGTAGCCCGGCTGATCCCCCGGGGAAGGGTGACAAGCTATGGGGCTATCGCCGCATACCTTGGAATGAAAAGCGGGGCAAGGATGGTTGGATGGGCCATGAATGGTTCCCATGGAATGAAGGTCCCCGCACACCGCGTTGTTAACCGCAACGGGATGCTTTCAGGGAAACATCACTTCGGCCATCCGAAGCTGATGCAGGAATTGCTTGAAAAAGAAGGCATCAGGGTTAAGAACGACAAGGTCCTGGATTTCAGGAAGCTTTTCTGGGATCCGTCTGCGGAACTGCCCTGACGGTTTTCGTCCTTGCAAGCCAGAGCCCAAGGAAGGTGATGGCCCCGTTCAGGATGAGTAATTCAAATCCGAATTTGTAACCGTTGAACCACGATTCCGAATTCAGGCTGATCACGTAGCAGATTATGGGCGATAACAGGCAGATTAGGGGTACCCATTTATCCCGGACCGCATACCTGGTGAACATTCCGAAGCTGAACAGACCCAGCAATGGCCCGTACGTGTAACCCGCAGCGGTAAAAACGGCATTGATCACGCTTTCATCATTGATCACCCTGAAAATGATGATGATCAGGAATATCAGAAAGGAAAAACTGAGGTGCACCCTGATCCTGATCTTCTCGAAGTTTTTAACGGCATCCCGCTTATAGCCAAGGAAATCAACGCAAAAGGAAGTGGTAAGCGCTGCGAGCGCTGAATCGGCGCTGGCATAGTTGGCCGCCGTGATCCCGATGATAAATATGGTGCCTGCAAATGCCGAAAAATGTTCGATAGCCAGGGTGGGAAACAGGTAATCGCTCCTTTCCGGCAAAGCGATCCCGCGTGAAGCGGAATATATATAGAGCAGCGCCCCAAGGCTGAGGAATAAGAAATTTACAAACACGAGTGTCGCGGTAAAGGTGTACATATTCTTTTGTGCTTCACCGAGGCTGCGGCAGGTCAGGTTTTTCTGCATCATGTCCTGGTCGAGCCCGGTCATCACAATGGCAATGAATGCCCCGGAAAAAAACTGTTTGAAAAAATTCCGTGGGTGGTTCCATTCCCAGTTGAAAATATTTGAATAGCTGCTTCGGTCAATGGCCGAGATCATTTCGTCAAGCGAAAAGGATAATTCGTTCTTTATGATATAAATGGAAGTTACTACGGCGGTCAGCATGAAGACCGTTTGAAGCGTATCGGTCCAGATAACTGTTTTGATGCCTCCTTTATAGGTATAGATCCAGATGAGAATGATGCTGATGAGAACGGTCACCCAGAACGGGACTTTCCAGTGATCGAATACAGCGATCTGAAGCACGCCCGCGACAAGGAACATCCTCAGCGCGGAGCCAATGGTCCTGGAAACCAGGAAGAAAAATGCCCCGGTCTTGTAGGACCAGAACCCGAATCGTTGCTCGAGATATGTATATATCGTGATCAGGTTGAGCCGGTAATACATAGGCATCAGAACGTTGGCAATTATGGCATAGCCGACAATGTATCCAAGCACAACCTGGAAATAATAAAAGGAACTGTTGCCGACTTCCCCGGGCACCGAAATGAAGGTCACCCCCGATAACGAGGTCCCGATCATCCCAAACGCCACCAGGTACCACCTCGACCTCCTGTCGGCTGTGAAAAAAGTCTCGTTGGTTGCATTTTTGGAAGTAAATGCCGAGATCACGATGAGCAGGGTAAAGTAAACGACCAGGATGAATAAAATGACAACAGGATTCATTCTGAAGATTAAATAAGTGCCAAATATCAATATTTTTTTTAATTTTGCTTTAAATTAATTCCGGGTCATGCATCAGCAACAGGAATTACCTTACACGCTTGCAGATACCGATACCGTGGATCCCAGGGACCTCGTTGTTTTTAATGACGATATCAACACGTTCGATCACGTCATCGACACGTTAATCAAAGTTTGCAGGCATTCCATCGAACAGGCGGAACAATGCACCTGGATCATTCATTACCGGGGAAAATGCACGGTCAAGCAGGGCGTCTTCAGCCAGCTGAAACCAATGCGTGATTCCATCTGCGATGCCGGGATAGATGCCAGGATAATTTGATTGCGATTCATCGAAAATTCCATTCCATCGACGGGGTTTTCCGGGCCTTTACCGGGCTCAGGGTCCTCGTGGCCGGCGATGTCATGCTCGACTCCTATGTCTGGGGCGATGTTCAGCGGATCTCACCCGAAGCTCCCGTTCCCGTTGTGCAAATCAGGCGCCGCGAAAAACGGGCGGGAGGGGCCGGGAATGTTGCCATGAATATTGCATCCCTGGGGGCCACACCGGTGCTGGTTTCCCTAACGGGGAAGGATGACGCAGGCAATGCCCTGCAAAAAATCCTGGCGGACAGAGGGATGGAAACAGGCGGCATACTGCGGAGCGGGAACAGGCATACTTCGGTGAAAGAAAGAATCATCTCGGGGCCCCAGCACCTGCTCCGGGTCGATGAGGAAAGCATTAAAAATCTCGATGATAAGGAAAATAAATCATTGCTCGGGAGGATTGAAAAATTCCTCCCCTCCTGCCACCTGGTGATCTGCGAAGATTACGATAAAGGATTATTCGGTAATGAAAATATTTCCGCCATCATCCACATGGCCCACCAGCAGGGTATACCCGTGGCGGTCGACCCTAAAAGAAAAAATTTCAGGGAATACCGGAATGCCGATCTTTTCAAACCAAACTTCAGCGAGATTAAAGATGGCATGAAAGCAGAACTCGATAAAGGGGATATCCGGAAGTTGAAGCAGGAAGTGAAAAGCCTCGTGAAGAAATTGTCGCTGGGCTCGGTACTGGTTACGTTATCGGAATATGGCATCTATTACGGATCACCGGCCCAATCGATCTATATCAAGGCGCATAAGCGGGAAATTGCCGATGTTTCCGGAGCCGGCGATACGGTGATCAGTATCGCAGGTTTATGTCTCGCGATGGGATTGCCTCCCCGGTTTACCGCCGCCCTGTCAAATCTTGGAGGAGGCCTCGTTTGCGAACAGCAGGGCGTGGTGCCCGTCGACAGGGAACACCTGGCCAGGGAAGCGAAAAGGGAGAAACTGGATACCCTGCTAAAATAATAACCCGCGAGGGGAACAAAAAAACCAGCTGAATCGATTTTTTTATTCATTCTATAATATTTTTGCCTTGCCAAAAAAATTGGCATAAATAATCCTACAATGAAAATGTCCAAGATAAAAAGAATAATTATCGGTGAATCCGGTGGCCCTACGCCTGTCATAGATTGGGAAGTTGCGGGTATGCTCGCCGCTGCGCGAAAATTCGGTTATGAAGTGTATGGCGCCATCAATGGTCTGGAAGGAATCCTTCATGCTGAGGTACCTGGAAATATCGTGGATCTCACTCCCATCGATCCCACCCAGTTCATTTACAACGGCCCCGGTGCCGGCCTGAAAACAACGAGGATAAAGCCCACGAAAGACGAGTATATCAAAATGGGTGAGAACCTTAATAAATTAAAGATCGACGGCATCATTTACATCGGGGGAAATGACTCTGCTGACCAGTTGAAAGGCCTTACCGACGAATCGGATATCAGGGCTATTCATGCCATTAAAACGGTTGATAATGACCTCCCGGTAACGCACCATTGCCCCGGATTCGGATCCGCGGCTTTGTTCAATGCCACGGCGGTAAAAAATGTACATAACGATTTTTCATCCTACAAGGTGCGCGGTACCTTTTCCGATGGTAAAATCGGCGTGATCAATGCCCCTGTGGTTGTTTACCAGGTTATGGGAAGGAAAGCAGGCTGGCTTGCACAGTCAACCGCCTTTGCCCGCGTCGACCCGATGGGCCAGATGATACCCGGCAGGGCGCCGCACATCATCCTGTCAAAGGAAATACCCTTCGATAAGGAAAAATACCTCAACGCACTGAGCGATATCATCACCAAACACGGGGAAGCCGTTGTGATTGTTCAGGAAGACCTCACCGAAGTCCATTCCAAAAAATCCATTGCCGAAGTTTACGGCGACGTGGTTCTCGATCCCCACGGCAATATTCAGCATGGAAGGGCAACCTCGTTCTCCCCGGGCGTTTTCCTTGCACAGCTTGCCGTTAAAGAGCTTAAGGTCGATGCCGTTTCTAAAGTTAAGGAAGCCGTCCTGGTTCCGCAGCATATCCAGCGAAGCCACAGCCTCGCCCTGCCCGATGCATCGGAAGCCTACCTTGTGGGATATAAAAGCATCGAAGCCCTGGAAAGCGGCGTCACCAAGACTTCGGTCATCCTCAAAAAAGAAGCCAACGGAAATATTGTAGCCGGTCTGACTGATATCGGGAAAATTGCAAAAAAGGAAAGGTCTGTCGATTTCCATTATATCAACGACTATTTCGGGCCTACTCAGGAGTTCATCGACGAATTCCTCCCCACCGTAGGCGGGCCCTGCGCAATTCCCCATTATTCGCATATGACGATGGAAAACGTGCCGTTTAAAGGTTAATTTTCTTACGGTAAATTTTGTTGAAGTGTTGAAGTGTATAATTGATCAAAACGCCGCTCGTACGGAGTTCATCAATTTCACCCATTGAAATTTTGAAAAAGACATTATAAATACCATCTGCCCACTGATGGGGGACCCCGGATCGCCCACCAGCCGTTCCGCACAGCCCGTCCGGGGATAACGGCATTATTTTAATATGGGTGTACTAAATTTCGTTAAATCCAACTCTCCCTTGAAAAACCATATAATAAATTAAACATTATCCCCGGCCACCGAGCCGGGGTCCCCCGTTGATATCCACAGAAATAAACTTTATTACAAATACTAACCACTCACCAATGGTGGGATCCCGCTGTGACCGCCGTAATGTAATGGAGACAGGGATCGCCTACCAGCCGTTCCGCACGACCGGTCCGGGGATAAGGGCATTTCACTTATTTGGATCGGGAAATCGGAATTCTAAACTACCCCACCCCCAGCTCCTTCACAATCCTCCCGATCCGGGCATCGAGAACTTCCGTCACTTTATCATAATCTTCCCTCCGGGCCAGCTTTTCACGGGCGCTGATATAAAACTTGATCTTCGGCTCCGTTCCTGACGGCCTGGCCGAAATTTTGGTGCCGTCGGCGGTAAAGAACTGCAGTACATCCGACTGGGGAAGACTGATCGCCGTGGTCTTGCCCGCCGCGATGTCCTTTTCGATCCGGTTGAGGTAATCGCTTACCTTTACAAGTTTCGACCCGGCAATTTCCTTCGGCGGGTTTTCGCGAAGGTTCATCATCATGGTTTTGATTTCTTCCGAACCCGATTTTCCTTTTCTTTCCAACGAAACCAGCTTTTCCATGAACTGTCCGTATTCCATATAAATATCCAGCAGCATGTCCATCAAGGTCATACCCTTGTCCCTGGCATAGGCAGTCATCTCGGCTATTACTGCGCAGGCCGATACCGCGTCCTTATCGCGCACAAAATCACCAACCAGGTACCCGTAGCTTTCCTCACCGCCCGCGATGAATTTCCTGTTCCCCTCTTCATTCCGGATGATCTCGGCGATATACTTGAAACCGGTAAGTACATTATAACACGCAACGTTAAATTTCGCGGCGATGGCATCGATCATGTCGGTTGTTACGATGGTCTTTACGATATATTGATTTCCGTCGAGCCTGTTTAATTCCTTCCACTTTTTCAGTTCGTAGTAAATAAGGAGGGCGCCGGTCTGGTTTCCGTTCAGGAGTTGGAATTCCCCATGGTGATTTTTCGTTCCGATTCCCACCCGGTCGGCATCCGGATCTGTGGCCATGATGATGTCCGCATCGATCTCCCGTGCTTTTTTCAGCGCCAGGGTCATGGCTTCCGTTTCCTCCGGGTTCGGATATTTCACAGTCGGGAAATTCCCGTCGGGCATAGACTGCTCTTCAACCAAATGCAGGTTGGTGAATCCGATCTTCTCCAGGACCTTAGGAACCAGGGTAATCCCCGAACCATGCAGAGATGAATATACAATTTTGAGGTTCTTTTGTTTTTTGATTTCCCCGGGTGAAAGGACAAGACCGGCTACTTCTTCCAGGTAGGACTCATCAATATCTTTCCCGATCTTCTTTATCTTTCCGTCATCCTGATTAAAATTTACCTGGTTGAAATTTTTAATCCCGTTCACCTCCAGGATGGTATTCTTGTCGTGGGGCGGAACCATCTGGGCCCCGTCATTCCAATACGCTTTATACCCGTTGTATTCCCTGGGATTATGCGAAGCCGTGATCACGATCCCGCTCTGGCATCCCAGTTTCCTCACCGCATAAGAAAGGATCGGCGTGGGCCTGAGGTCCTCGAAAATAAATACGGTAATGCCGTTCGCTGAAAGTATTGCTGCCGCCGTCTTCGTGAAAAAATCGCTTTGATTTCTCGAATCATGGGCAATGGCCACTTTTATCTCTGTTCCGGGAAATGATTTTTTCAGGTAATTGGCCAATCCCTGCGTTGCCGAGGCCACGGTATACTTGTTCATCCGGTTAGTCCCCGCTCCCATGATGCCCCTCAACCCCCCTGTGCCAAATTCGAGATCCTTGTAAAATGCCTCGATGATCTCGGTTTTGTCGTCCTTATTCATCATCCGGCGTATTTCTTTTTTCGTTTCCTCATCAACAACATCGCTGTCCAGCCACGACCGGACCTTTTCAGAAACGGCTTTGTCCATTGCCACCTTGTCCATAGGAAAATTTTTCTTTCAATATTATAAAAAAAGAGGAGTTTACCTCATTTATTCGAAATAATCGTCCGGGAAAAAAATTCCGGCAGACGGGATGGAACCTCAGGGGAATTTTTATATATTACGTGAAGATTTTTTCATCGATGAATTCAAAACTGAACGACGACCTGGTGCGGATCGTATTAAAACGGAACGAACTGAACCGGCTGAATTACGATAACCCTGAATATGACCAGGTGGAGGAGGAGCTTCATGATATGGAAGACCTGTTTGTCAATATCCACGGGAAATACCTCGAAGGCGTACTGGCTGCCGTCCACAAGGAAGTTTGTCCCGATACTGAAGTCATGGTCCCCATTGCCTATGTGGCAAAAAAATACACCGTTACCCATAATGCACAACCCGATAACTTACAGTTTGAACCTGGATTTAATGAAGGCCTGATCATCGATGCCAGGGGACACCCGGATGAACTGTACAGGCTCGTGCTTGTCCCCAGTCCCGCACGGCTGATCCTTCAGGCAGGCAAAAAGTTCAGGAAAGAGGTCTGGGTCGACCAATGATCCTACCGGTAACCCAACACTTTTCTTGCTTTTTCGAGGACACGGCTTGCAATAGCCCTTGCCTTTTCTTCTCCCTCACTTAATTTTTTCTCAAGCAATGGAAGGTTGTTTATATATTTCTCAAAAAGCTCCCGCTCGGTCCTGAATTTCCCGAGGATCATGCCAAGGAGCTCCTGCTTGGCCTGCCCGAATCCGAAATTTCCGCGCAGGTATTTTTCCCGCATTGCAGCGGTGTCCTGAGCTGATGCCAGGATGCTGTATAGGGCAAACACATTGCATTGGTCAGGGTTCTTCGGACTCTCAAGCGGTGTGCTGTCGGTGATGATGGAAAATACCTGTTTCTTCAGCTCCTTCTCCGGAAGAAATATATCGATGATATTATTGTAGGATTTGCTCATCTTCTGCCCGTCAGTACCCGGAATCGTCATCACGGTTTCGCTGATCTTTGCTTCAGGTACGACAAATGTTTCGCCATACTCGTTATTGAAAGCAATGGCGATGTCCCTGGCCATCTCGAGATGCTGACGCTGGTCCTTCCCTACGGGGACAAAGTTGGCGTCATATAAAATAATGTCCGCTGCCATGAGCACAGGATAAATAAAGAGCCCTGCGTTCACGTCCGATAACCGTTCCGATTTATCCTTGAAAGAATGCGCATTGGTAAGCATGGGAAAGGGAGTCAGACAGCTCAGGTACCAGGTAAGTTCGCATACCTCCGGTATCCTCGATTGCCTGTAGAAGAGGTTCTTATCCGTATCAAAGCCGAAAGCCAGCCATGCTGCAGCAACGGCATAGGTGTTGGATTGCCTGATGCCAGGATCCTTGATGGAAGTAAGGGAATGAAGGTCGGCAATAAAAAACAATGAATCGTTTGCCGGGTTTCTCGATAATTCAATGGCAGGCATAACGGCTCCCAGTATATTTCCCAGGTGAGGCCTGCCCGAACTCTGAATTCCCGTAAGTATTCTCGCCATGCTTTAATTTATGATTGGCAAAATAAATCAATTTTGGAGCATCCGGCCCGAATTTTGCGGATTAGTTTTACAAACATTTTATTCCTGAGTATTTTTACAGGCAGTATAAAATTTAAATGATTATCCGATCATGAAAATCAGGCTATCCGTTCTTCTCATTATATTATTGATTTTCGGCAACCTCCGTGCACAGGACCAGGTTGCCATTCTTACCTTCGAATCCACGACCCATGATTTCGGTACGGTGGAAGAGGCCAATGGGCCGGTATCGCATACCTTCAAATTCACCAATACCGGAAGTTCGCCCCTGGTGATCCAGGGAGTGCAGGCTTCCTGCGGGTGCACAACCCCCGACTGGACAAGGGACCCGGTAATGCCGGGAAAAACAGGTATCATCAAGGCTGAATACAATCCCAGGAACCGTCCGGGTATGTTCAATAAATCACTGACCGTAACTGCAAATACTAACCCGGCGACTACAAGATTATTTATCAAAGGCAATGTAAATCCACGGCCCCATACCCTGGTCGACGATTATCCGGTCCAGATGGGCGGAATCAGGACGCGGTACAGGTCATTCAATTTCGGCAAAATCACCACGGAAAAGAAATTGGTCCAGCAATTCGATGTATATAACGATTCCGATAAGGCGATCCAGTTCCTTGACAAGATCGAAGCGCCGGAATTTATCAGCGCCTCGGTCACTCCGCAGTCCCTGGCCCCGAAGACCACTGGTAAGATCGTTGTCAGCCTCGATCCGACAATGAAAAAGGAACTTGGATTTGTCACCTATAACCTGAAACTGTTTACGGATGAGCCCGAAAATTCCCTGAAGGATTTCCGGATCATGGCCACGATCCAGGAATATTTCCCGCCGATGAATGCCGAGGAACTTGCGCTGGCCCCGCGGCTGGCCTTCGACAAAATGAGTTTCGATTTCGGCTCCATCAAGCAGTCGGAAAAAGTCAGCACCGAATTCATCATGACCAACAACGGGAAAAGCGACCTCAATATCCGCCAGACCAGCTCGAACTGCGGGTGCGTTGTTGCTGAAATGGAAAAGACCATCCTGAAGCCCGGCGAGTCAGTCCCCATCAAAGTTACCTTCGATCCTGCCGGCCGCAGGGGAATCCAACAAAAATCCATCTCCATCTTCTCAAATGATCCCACGGGCCCAACCCAGATGATCACCATTAAGGCGAATGTTTCCACGGCCACGGGGAGTTGAGGAATTGTTTAATTGTTTAATTGTTTAATTGTTTAATTGTTTATTCGTTTATTTGACGTTTCAGAATGGGATTAGAGGAATTGAAAATTGGCATCGGGCAATTGGCAGTTGGCAATCATTCTTGTCCGGTTAAGCATATCGTTAACGAGAAAAATTCTTAATTGCTTCGATATACGAACTTTTTTCACAGCTATCTCATTCTCAAGCCCACGATTTCGATGATGCCAAGATCAATAATAATCAGTAAGATCAGAATATCTCCACTTCTCCATTAAGGAAATTAATTTCTTTAACCTGATCTCTTGTAAAAGACGAGATGCAACTCTCCCCTTGTTCCGCCCCGGGCGGGAATAAGGGGAGTCCCGAAGGGGAGGGGATTATTTAACAATTCTTCTTAAAATATCCCTTGATTATTTCTAAAACGTCCTTGGAATATTTAATTACCGATTCAAATTGGTTTTGTTGAAAAGCTGATTGTGATTTTTCAGAACGGTTGATTTCTAGTAAAACACAAGACTAAAGTTTAAAAAAAATACTGAAAATGTATCCCCTCCCCTTCGGGACTCCCCTCTCCCCCACGAGCTGGCCCGTCGCTAAAAATGTCCACCAAACATTTTTTTTACGCTCCGGCCCCTATCGTCGGACAAGGGGAGAGTGATGACGTTCTTTAAACGAAATCGGAGTAAACGAAAAGAATGAAACGTGAGATGTATTCTATTAAAGAAACTTTACCGGACAGTATATGCTGGCAACTTGGATTTCATTGAGGAATTCATTTTAAACAAACGGCAGTTAGCAATTAGCAGTTGGCAATTTCGATGTCCTCGAGGAAATCGATTTAACCTGCAACCTGCAACCTGAAACCTGAATCCTAAAACCAGCAACAAGCCTATAGACCCCCAATCCCATCAATTAACCGGTAGAAACGCCTAAATTTTCCCCTAATTCATGAACCTGAATATCCTGGAAATTCGGGGATTCTAAGTTTTTTATTATATTTAGGGAGGAATTCAAATGAACGCACAGCGATGGTCAGGAGATCAATACTGCTCTTTTTGATTATTTTCAATTTTTGCTATGTTGATACGCTCTTCGGGCAGGCCTACAGGCCAAAACAATACGCCCAGAAACTGATCATTCGCGCCGGCACAGGAACTTCCCACTATTTCGGCGATCTCGTCGATGACTGGGATTTTACTTTCGACGGGAATTTCACAGCCGGGGCCCGGTATCCCTTTTGGGACAGGGTTTCTGCAAGCGCCGATCTTACCTGGGCTATGCTGCATGGAAACGACGCCAGTTCTGAAACCAAGGCTCCACGGAATTTATCTTTTTTTTCACATAATCTCGAATTATCCCTCACAGCCCAGGTCGACCTTTTCCCTGAGCCTGTGAGATTTTACCGGAGAAATGTATTCAATCCTTACCTCTTCGGAGGAATCGGCGTGCTGATGTATGGACCGAAAACCCGGTATAACGGCGAAACCTATGCGCTGCGGCCCCTGAAGACCGAAGGCCAGGCCGAGAGTTACGGGACCTTTACCCTCTCATTTCCATTTGGTGCCGGCTTAAGATATAAGCTTAATGCATTTATGAATATTTCGGCCGAAGGCGGACTGCGGTATACCACCACGGACTACCTCGATGATGTCCACAGCGGAATATTTCCCGATCCTGCCTCATTTACAGACCCCATCGCAAAAGCCCTCTCTGACCGGAGCGGCGAATATGGATTAAGCCCCACCATGGCGGAAGAACAAAGAAATGTGCGCGGCAACCCCGATCATAACGACGCATACGGCCTCTTCCTGATCCGCGTCGAATATTACCTCACCCCCCTCCAGGATTCATTCAAATCGATCATGTACCAGGGACGGAAAACAAGAATGAGAAGGCGATAACTCTTTTCCTCTTCTCCACATCTCCGCTTTTCCGCATCTCCGCTTTTCCACATCTCCACAGTTGGCAATTTCGATTTAATTGAGTACTTCGTTTAGCCAATAAGCAGTTGGCAAAATGCAGTTGGCAATTTCGATGTCCTCGAGGAAAGCGATCTAACCTGTAACCGGATGGAGCGTTAAAAAAATGTCCGGTGGACATTTTTAGCGACAGGCCAGCCTGCAGCGGGGATGGAGCGTAAAAAAAATGTCCGGTGGACATTTTTAGCGACAGGCCAGCCTGCAGATCG
>DATDPY010000185.1:0-2568 GCA_035292565.1 Cyclobacteriaceae bacterium
AGGTCTTTATTATAGTACCAGCCGATATCAGCCGCTACGCTGGTACCGGCCTGTGCATCATTGGTCGAGTTCCAGACATTCCCGGTAAGGTTGGAGTAAATAAACCGTAGGCTGACACCGAGGCTCATATGATCGGTAAGCATCTGCGCATAGCTGCCATCGAGAGCAAATTCCGTAGGATTAAAATCGCCCACGACGTTTCCCTGCGGATCCGTAAACGTGATCTTGCCCAAGTCGAAATAGGTAAGCGACATGGCGAGGATCCTTTCCCGGTTCAGCTTATAATAACCCGATGCATAAGAGATCGACATGTCGTTGACGATTTTTCCCAGCCAGGGCGTATAGGACAGACTGAACCCATAATCATTTTCAATGAAGGGAAATTTGCCCGGATTCCAGTGGGCCGACATGGCATCGGGCGATGTCGCCACTCCGAGGTCTCCCAGGGCCCCGGACCTTGCATCGGGGGCGATGACCATGAAAGGAACGGCTGTCGTAATTACTCTCCTTGTCGTATCGAATCCGGCAAAGATCGCGGGATTAGTCTGTGCATCTGCTAGAAACGGAAATGCATAAACGAAAAATAGAAATATAATAAGCTTGCCGGGCCGCATATTAAATTTTGGTAAAGATAATCAATAATTAATAATCAATTTCTGATATTGGCGATTTACAGCCCCATCGGTTAAAGAACGAACAGTAACATGATAAGCATATAATCCGGGCTGTAATTTTTCGCCTGTCGAACTGGCTCCGTTCCAGGAGAGGCCGTCGATCTTGTAATCGCTATTCGCCTGTATGGTGGTCAGCTCTCTGACAAGCTCTCCGCTCATGTTATATATATTAAGACTAATTTCAAGGTCCTCCCCTGCCCTGTTATGGATGAATGAAAACGTGGTTTCATGGTTAAACGGGTTCGGGTAATTGATCAGGTTGTCGATCACAATGTTTCTCACGTCCGATACAGTGAACCGGATATATCCCTTACCCAGGTTGTTATAGGTATCCCGCGCAGTCAACTCAAGGTTGTGCAAACCGCCGGCCAGGTTGAAGAACCTGAAATTCACCGTGCCTGATTTATAATCATCCCGGTCGGCAATATAATATCGTGACAGGTCAAATTCCTGGTCATCGAGCTTTGCGGTAATTCCTTTTTCAAGCCCATAGCTGGTGCAGCTAATGCCTGATTCATCGTAAAGCCTGGCAATCAGTACCGGGCTGGTTCCGATAACTTCAGATTCAGCCATTGCCGAATCATAAAGGTATAATCTGATTTCAGGCGGAACCTGGTCTTGTGGAAAATCTTCTGCCGTACCGCCTACCTTGAATTCCGCTGCCGAACCGCCAGCATCCATCGACTGATCTTCATTCACTGAATACAACATTATCCTTCCATCGCCCACCTGGTAATTGATATTTTTCGGTACAATGAATTCGGACCGGAAGGACCCATTTTTTACGCCTGCGGTCCCCTTGAAAAGAATATTGTCGCGCGTTTTAAATGACATTACCGGGTCCTGGGCGCCAAGGGTCTTCTTATTTACCGGTTTGTCGAAAACCGTTATTATGGCCGAGCCCTGGTAATCATAGATCCTTGTTCCGTTCGCATCCGCGATTTCACCATCCACGCTGACAAGCTGCATGGCCTCCAGCGTGTCGCTCCCGGAAGCCAGGTCGATGCCGTTGATCCGGGTTATGCCGGCACGGCGAGAGGGGTATGCTAGGACCATGGAAGGATCGCCAAGCAATGAAAAATTCCTGTTCACCGATCCGTTCAGGCTTTCGTTCTTTGTACGCCTGAAAACCTCCCCGATACTCAGGTATTGGTCCTTCTCCCTTTCAAAAACATGGTCGTAAAACGCCTTATTCAAAATAAAATTTGTCGATGAAAATACCGGCCTCGATGTGGTGACCAGCCCTATAGCGCCTCCGCGTTCATTGAATATTGCTGTTTCTGCCCCTGAAATGATACGGGGATCGTCATGACGTCCGAATTCACAGGTAGCCGTTACAAACAGGGGAAGATGATCTCGGTTGGTAAAATTCGAGATGACCGACATGTCGAGGATGGCTTCGGATGTCCACTGGTATTCATTGCCATGGCCCGTATAATTGATGATCAGCAGTCCATTGTTCACTTCCTCGACCAGGTCCCGGTTCGCTTCCGGAGTAACCTGGTAGGACGGAAAGAGTTCCTGCCGATAAGCATCGACGAAAATCTTTTTCACCGAATATCCGGCGCTCAGGGTATCCACATAGGCGGCCAACATGTCGGCATCTCGCTGGTGGATGATCCCGTCAACCCCGTCGCCGTCATCCGCCACGAAACATAATCTCGTCCTCCATTCACCGAACCTTTCCTCTCCGGTTTCATAGCGGATGAGTTTATCGGCTGCAATCTCCGCATCCTTTACGGTTACAACGGGTATCCTCCCGATGGCAAGGTCCATGGTGTGATCTCCTAACCCGGATTCCATCCAGTCTCCCTCTTGATCTTCCAGGAAGGCATAATAATCGTCCGAGGCATAACTGAAGATCGGGTGAAGGGAATTCCTCGATTCATAAATG
>DATDPY010000186.1:0-3811 GCA_035292565.1 Cyclobacteriaceae bacterium
AGAACTGCATTGAGGCCGTTGCACACCAGAAGCCAAGGGCATTGAATTTTTATCAGCAAATCGGGGTGGATGAATGGGGATGGATGCAAACCAGAGTGGCATCAGATGACCGTGGAAACTGGTTCAATTGGCTATGGGCCTGGGAGAATCCGGATCCTTTGAAAAAAATAATGGGATTAAGATTCGAACCCCATAATAAATCTTCTATTATCCTATCGGCCATAACTGCAGGCCAGGTGAAAACCAATCCGCTTCGATGGAATCATCGGCAAAAGGCGATCTTGTACCCTGGCACCAATTCAGCGAATAGCCCCGAAAAGATCAAATCCCTTTCGGATAGAATCAAATTGGATATGGGTCAGGTTATTTCAGCGATTCCCCGGGTCCGATATCCTGAGGTGACATGGCCGGAAACCTATAATAACAAGGTCCCCGATGCCCTTGCTGATGAAATCATCATTGAGTTTTCTGCCCACCCGGAAGCAAGATTCCATCTGGAGGATAAATCCCAGTTGCAGGTATCGGCATTATCCGAAAATTCCGATGATGGAAGAATAAGAGTTATAAAGCCTCCAGACCAACGCATAACGATCAGGGTGCTTGATAAGAGCTCGGGCAGGGATATCCCTGTAAAATTCCATGCTCATGGGGAATCCGGGGAATACCTTGCTCCCATGAACAGGCACAGGTATCCCAACGATGCATGGTTCCAGGATTATGGGGCAGAATTTGTAAATTCAGGATTGCATAATTGCACCTATATATACGGATCTACAGAGATACGTCTTCCTAAAGGAAAAGTTTATATAGAAATATCCAAAGGTTTTGAGATCAGGCCTATACGCAAGATTATCGAAATAACACCTGAGGCTGGAACGATCACGATTGAAGTTGAAAAGACCTTGCCCTGGAGAGAAAAGGGCTGGGTGACGGCCGATACACATGTACATTTCCTTTCTCCAAAAACAGCTCTACTGGAAGGGGAAGCCGAGGGCGTGAATATCGTTAACCTGCTGGCGAGTCAATGGGGAGAGTTGATGACCAATGTTGGGGATTTTGACGGCAAAACCACCTTCGGGGTAAATGAAGCGGGTGAAGGAGAATATTTTGTAAGAGTGGGTACCGAAAACCGCCAGCATGTTCTGGGACATATCTCATTGATCGGGTACGAAGGCAATATGATCCTTCCGCTTACAATCGGCGGTCCGGATGAATCCGCTATCGGCGACCCTGTTGAAATGCTGTTAACCGAATGGGCCCTTCAATGCAAAAAACAAAATGGGATTGTTGTTCTGCCTCATTTTCCAAACCCCAGGCTTGAAAATGCTTCGGCAATCGTTTCAGGAGGAATTGATGGTGTAGAAATGACTTCCTGGGGAGACCTGTATTCAGGAATTAGCCCATATTCGCTTACGGATTGGTACCGATACCTGAATTGCGGGTATTTTGTGGCTGCTGTTGGCGGTACGGACAAAATGGGGGCCGATACTCCTGTAGGAACAGTCAGAACATATGCAAAAATTCCTGACAACCAAGCTTTTACTTACGAGGTATGGAAGGAATCTATCCGGAAGGGACACACCTTTGTCACCTATGGCCCACTTATTGATTTTACGGTAGACGGAAAAAATTCAGGAAGTACCATAGCAATGACCTCATCCGGAGGAACGGTGAACATTGAATGGGAAGCGGCAAGCGTTACGATCCCGATGAGCCGGGTAGAATTAGTGATCAATGGTGTGATCCGGGAAAGTGTGGCAGTTGAGGAATGGCAGGCATCGGGAAACTGGAACATCAAGATTTCAGCGAGTTCGTGGATCGCCTTGCTTATCCGAGGTCACCATAAGGATAAGCCTGAAATAATCGCCGCACATACATCCCCGGTAATGATCACCGTTGGCAACACCGCTATGCTTGCCGCAGCTGATTCCCTGACAATCCTGGAGCAAATAGAAGGCGCCATGGCATACCTGGATACGATCGGAACCAGGGCAGAAGAAAAAATTTATAAAAGAATGAAAATGAGCCTGACTTCAGCGCACCGGGCATTGCATAATCGCATGCATCAAGCCGGGATTTACCACCATCATACGCCTGTAAATGATCATGCGGAAGATAAGCAATAGAGGTCTGTTCCGGATATTTAACCAATCTTTTATAATTCATTAATTAGAAATTTAGGCTGGGAAGGGCTTTTCCTTAAGAAAGCAATTAGACGGAGAGTTACTTTTTCGAGGTCCTTTATATATATTAATAAATTGCATCAAATAAATGCAAATTATTATTAAAATTTTATAATTTTATAGGTAATTTCAAGGTTTGGGCGCATTGTGTTTTCTCAATATTATGTTGCTATACTGGCTTAATTGGAGAGGATTAATATAAAATTCAGGCTGAATACACGATTATTTATATTTTTAATGCCGATGGTTTTAGCATGCATGAGCATTAATGCTGTGCAAGCTCAAACCAGAGGAATGATCATTGATCCGGCAACAACCAATGTAATGGATCCGGATGGAGATGGTTTTGTATCTATTTCCCCGACGGGATTTTCAGATGACGGGTATTATGTGGACGAATTTGAGTTTAAAATGTTCGGGCTTCCTATCCATGCCAATGGGGAAGTGCTTAATGATATACAAAGCGGGGCATTGTGTGGAACTACGGATCTGTCGGTAGACACAACAGGTTATGCGGTATATGGCGTTATCGATGATTTCGGAAATCTTATATTCCGGTTCAGATTAGCCGGCGACAGACCAAGCGTTGAAGCCTATACCGTACTGTTGGATACAGATGGAAAAATGGGAGCTGAAGATCCAAACTCCACAGCCAATAATCCCGGATTTGAGATCGATATCACCCTGATCAAAAATAATTCCCAGGGAGTATTTGTTTATAATCTTGATGGGATAGAAAGCTGTCCCTCACCCACCCTGTCCTACAGTTTTGCGGCAAATTTTCAGAAATCCGTGGCTGATATCGAAAGTTGCGGTGACGAGGATTATTTCCTCGATTTTTTCGTTCCGTTCGCCGACCTTGAAACCGCTTTCGGAATTACGACTAGTACAGAAATCAGGATGATCGCGGTGACCAATGTTTCGGCCACATGTGCAATGTCCGGGTCAATATCCGATGTCGGTGGCGTAGATGATGAAGAATTCGGCGGCTGTATACCCTGCGCCTTCGATTCACTTTCTGTTGCACAATGCCCGACCTCATTCAGCAACTTATGCCAGACCTGTGAAGGTTTTAAGGTGGGATTTACGCCAAAGCCGAAAATCCGCGTCCCGGTAAAAGCTGAGACCAAGGTGATTTTAGGCACATCAGCTCCCACATCAACCGTATTCGTCGATATTTATAATTCTAACTCCGTTCTCATTGACAGGGACACCGTCACAGCCGACAGCTACGGCAATTGGGTTTCTTACATGGACACCATTTTATTTTATGCCGATTCCATTACTGCGAGGGCCCAACTTTCGGGAAAATGCAGGTCGGGCTTTTCAGAATCCGACTTGGCCTATGCCATTGTGGAATTCAATATCCCGACGAGCCTTTCCGGACCCGCCGATACCCTGGTCTATTACGAAAACGCTGGAAATGCACCTATTGAACCGGACATATTGATTTCAGACCCGGATGACTCCGTCCTTGTGGAAGCTGTAATTAAAATTGTTGGAAATTACCTGGCGTCCGAAGATAGTCTTGTTTTTACTGACGGGAATAATATCACAGGCAGCCTGGATCAGGGGACTGGGACGATGACCCTCGTTGGCTTCTCCAGCCTGTTGAATTATCAGAATGC